>CAIJOE010000079.1 GCA_903822245.1 uncultured Actinomycetes bacterium | reverse complement strand
CATTGGTTCTGGGCTTTGGGTAAATACTGGTGATAGTTGGTATCGCCAACTAAATGCTCCTTCCTGGCAGCCACCTGACTGGATATTTGGCTTGATCTGGCCATATAACTTTCTAATCCTTGGAATTGCTGGCTTTAGTGTTTCTAGAAAGCTCACAACCGCTTTAGCCATCACTTGGTTAGTTATCTTTGCCCTCAGTGTTCTGTGCGCTCTTACCTGGGCTTATCAGTTCTACGCACCTCACAACCTTGGGATTGCATCTAGTGCCTTGTTGCTTGTCGCTGTGCTTACTTTGCCGGTATTAATAATTACTTTTAGAGCATCTATTTTGATCGGGCTATTACTTATCCCCTACCAAATATGGGTATCAATAGCTACTTACTTGTCCTTTACTTATAAGCGGCTTAATTAGCACTTAAACTCAACTATCCTGCGAGTAGGTAGCGGCTATTTTTATATTTGTTGGCTAATCTACGATCTAACGTCCAAAGTTCGAGTTTATTTAGATCAGCTGTCGCCCAAATAATCGCGTCACCAAGATCTACTGAATTTCTAGACTTAATTTCTGCCAAATTAAAAGCAATAGCTTGATCCAAATCAAAATAAATTGAAACTATTTCATCAAATGACAACTGATATGCAACTGCATACTCAAAGTCAAATTCATAAGCCCGCACCAAACACTCACTAATTGAAATTGTTGATAGTGCAAATACTGCCTTAGATTCATCAATTCTTTGTGCTACCAATTTATGATGGATGTGCTCAATATCAAGATATGCAATCAAAATATTTGAATCCAGGAGAATCGGTTTCATGCAGCTCTGGTAGATCCTTTAGCTTTATGTCCTGAGACTCCTCGCCATGTCCCAACTACTGAGGACATATTTTTCTTACGGCGATAGGGTCTATGGTGGAGCCAGTAAAGTGCTAGCTTGTTTTTCTTTCTTAATGGAGGAATAGGCATGAGGCGAAGATAGCGGGAAAAGCCGATCACTCGCAGTAGATATTTATGGACTCAGAGTCCGATCTTTGGTTTTTCTATCAGAAAAACACAAGACCAATAAGTGCTAAAGGCGACAAAGATTCCACCATAGATATCAATTAAGTAATGCTGATGCAAAAAGACGGTAGCTGGCAAGATAAGTAGAAACCAAGTGATTAGGATCCAAGATGTCTTAGGTGATCGGCTGCGAAGGCGCCACAGGGCAATAATCGAGATTACAGACCAAGTGACATGGTTTGAAGGAAAACCATTTAGCGGTTGATCATTTCCATAGACAAGATGAACTAAGACCCAATCAAAAGGAGAATTACCCGGCACTGGCGTGCGGGGAACTTGGGTTTGAAAGAAGAAATAAGCAACATCTAGGCAGATCTGGCCAGCGATAATGGCAATGCCATTTACTAAAAAGGCTTTGTAATTGCCGATCTTTAGGGAAAGAAGTGGAACTACTAGGGCGGCTAGAAGATGAAAGCTTAGGTAGGGAATAACAAAGATTGAGATAACTGGAATCTTTTCATCCAGCCAGCCCTTCATGATTAGTGGCTGGTATGAATAAGTGGCTTTATTAAATATTTCATAAGAAATGAAAGCCAAGATGATTCCCAGAAATACTAGGTAGACGTTGCGCTTTTCTTTGCCAGATAGCTTTGCCATATTGCAACCTTAGATCCTGATCAGATCTGTGGGCAAGGCTATCGACTGCGTTTTCATCTATTAGACTATTTCTATGGCTATTGGTAGTGAGCGGGAGTCATACTTCCCCGCGATAGAAAAGAAGTATGGCGAGAAGATGAGCTATTGGTTTAAGGTGATGAAAGAAGTAGATGGCGCCAAATACCCAGAGCAGATCGCCCACCTGCGTGAGAACTATGGCTTTAGTCAGGCTCATGCCAACGCCCTTGTGATGTATTGCCGAGGTTCAGTTTCTGCCAAGCGATTTGATAAGCCAAGTGATTACTACAAGACTTTAAATCCGGTTCAGGTAAAGACCATAAAGGCCATCTTTAAAGTCATTATGGGTAAGTATCCAGATACCGAACTTGTGATTGCTTGGAATCAACCAATGATCAAATATGGCGATGCCTACGTCTTTGGTGTGTCAGCAGCAAGCAAACATATCCTGATGGCTCCATGGAGCAAGGATGTAATAGCAAAGTTTGCGCCAAAGATGAAAGATCTAGATGTTAAGAAAAAAACTATCGGTATTCCAAATGATTGGCAGATCGACCAGAAGTTACTTATTGCCCTGGTAAAGGCCAGGTTGGCCGAAGTTAAGTAGTCTGTTTTGGCTGAACTACCTGGCTTAAGCCAGGATATTTACAGCTCTAGCAATAACTAGACCAACAACAACTAGTGAAGTTAGAGATTGCAAGAGCATCAGCGATTTTGCCCATTTAGTTAGTGGCATTGCATCAGTAGGGCTAAAGGCAGATGCGTTGGTAAATGAGGTGTAGAGATAGTCAAAGAAATGTGGATTCCACTTCTCTGGTGCATATTTTGGATCACTCATCTGTGGGAATAGGAAGTCTGGATATTCCTTCTTTGCTTCAGCCCTAGCCCCAGGTCCTCCGCGATCTAGATCCCAATACCAAAGAGAGAAGATGACGATATTACAAAACCAGATAGATCCACCTACCGCCAGTAGTTCTGGGGCGGCCTTAATGTGACCAAAGATTAGAGCATCTATTAGCTTTACAACCGATACCGTATTTAGGATCGTCATCGTAGAAGTGACGGCAATACCTAGGTATCTAGTTGAAAGTTGGTGCTTTGAAATACGTATTGGATTAGAAGAGACCAAGGCAAGAAGTAATAGAAACTGGACTATTGCTGCGGTCTTTTTTAGCTCAAAGGAATACTGGGTTGGGATCAAGAACTGAATCGTGATTACCGTTAGAACTACGGCCGATACCGGCCAGCGATATTCACCTAGGTGGGGCCGATGCCAATGTGGGAGGGACATAGGCAAAGTTTATCTCTAAAACAATTAACATCAGGCATCTTCACCCTTTTGCTAAAGAGCTAGAAACTTTGGGAATTAAAAGTCTTCGTGCTTGTTCTTCTCTGCAATCCAGTCCATCAAAGCAAAGAGCACGCCAGAGATTACAAAGGTTACGTGAATACCGATACGCCACTTAAGGCCATCTGAGACGCTCTCATTTGCAGCCATGAAGTCCTTTAAGAGCTCAATAACTGAGATTGCTACCAAGGAACCAATTAGCTTGATCTTTAGTCCGGAGTAATCAACCCGGCCCATCCAGTGTGGTCTATCCACGGCGCCTTTGGCAGATTCAATCTTTGAAACAAAGTTTTCATATCCAGCAAAGATAACGATCAAAATTAGATTACCAAGCAAGGTCATATCTAATAACCCGAGAATACCTAGCGTTACTTCGTGAAGATCATTTGAAGCTACATGCTTGGCAAAGTCCCAGAACTGTTGGGCAAACTTAACCATCAAAAGAGCAAGTGAGGCGCTTAATCCGATATAGAACGGAGCTAGTAACCAGCGACTACCAAAGAGAGTTTTCTCAATGGCAACTTCAATTGGATTGGTAGAGCGATGGCCATCTGGGTGCCTTTTAGTCATGAAAATAAGGTAGCAAAGAGAAAGGCAAAGAGTGATGATTTGTGAGCATTTGTGCGGGCAGCGCCCCCGGTGTCGGTGGCAAGAGTTAGGTTTTAGGTAGGCAAACCTAGGTAAGGGGCAAAGATGTTTAAGTTCTTTAGAGCAATCAAGTTAGATGCTGAGTACCGAGAACTAATTGAATCTCACAATCGCGTAAAGGCCGACGCATCGGTAATCCGTGACTATTTACTAGCTGTACTTTCTGATGCCCAAAATGACATTCCAAAATTCGGTGACCAGCGATTAGAGCAAGCAAATCAAATCATAGGAAACATTGGCGCTGGGGCTTTCTATTGGATGGCAGATATTGCAGCCCAAATGGTTTTACTCTCCACCGCAAAATTTAATGGAATCCCAACAAGTGTGGATGTTGCACTTAGTGCCCCGCTTACCCCAGAGTCAATTGTTTATGAGGTAGTACGAGTTTAGATATCAACAGATTTTATAATCCACAGAATTGGATCTAAGAAATATGTAAGGTTTGGTAAAACACTTTACTTCCTAAGTGAAGCGAATCGATTTGATAAGAATCATCTATAAGAAAGCTAAAGAGTCTGGCATACACACCGTATATTTTGTTGAATCGAAAAAACACACACGGTGTTATATTGGAAGTTCTAGTACTTCAATTGGAAGACATAGGCAAATTCGAGATATAGATTTAAGAAGTATTATGAAAGACTTAGAACCCGAGTTAGGAGCGAAATGGTTAGAACTATGACTAAGCAAATCTACATTGCTTGCATAACAAAGTCAGGAGCTTATTGGAATATTGACCTAGGAAATATTGGTCACACTTCCACAAAGAAAGCTGGCGAAATTGATTTAGTGGCCAGGGATTATGTGTCACTCCAACGTAACTTAAAACCATTTGATTTCAACCTTGCCTTTGAATTTCCAGGCGAAGAACCGGAAAATTTCGGACTAACACGCTTTGAGAATTTTCTAATATTGATTAATAGATTTCTTAGAATTAGTTAGATTTTAGCGAGCGGGATCAACCAAAATCTTTGGGCCTACTCCAGCTCCCGCTGGGCGCTTGCCATTGAAAATATCAATTGCTTGATCTAAGCCAACAGTTGCCCCAACTAGCATTCCTAGATCTACTTTGCCTGCCTTGATGTAGTCAATGGAGTTTTGCAAACCTGGTGAAGCTGAAAGGATTCCAACAACTGTAATATCCCTAAAGACTAGAAGCCTAGAATTAATATTAGCTGCGTGATCATCTACGCCGATTAGAACTACTCGCCCACCAGGTTCAACGCTTTCAACTGCTTTTGCTGGAATCGATGGATCAAAGGTGCAATCAACAACTACGTGATAGCCACCGGCAATTGGTTGCACATCGGTATTAACACTCTTTGCACCTACTTCTAGGGCAAGTGGGAATTGCTTTGGATCAACTCCGATTAGGTGAACTTCAGCTCCCATTGCCATACAGAACTGGGCGCTCATTAAACCGATGGTTCCGGTGCCAAAGATTAGAATTCTTTTTCCTGGCGCCGCCATTGCTGCATTTGCTACGCGCCAAGCATTAGCACCTGGCTCAACTAGTGCGCCAAGGGTTTCATCTATTTCATTTGGTAGCTCAAGTAGAAATCTAGTTTCAATTGACATCTCTTCGGCAAGTGCGCCATCAAAGCCATTTCTAATTCCAATTTCAAAACGATCCTGGCAAGTGTGCTGGCGGCCCTCGGTGCATCTAGAACACTTTCCACAACCCATCATTACATCGCCAACAACTCGCTTTCCCATCCAGGATTGATCAACCCCTGGGCCAAGTCGAACTACGGTGCCCGTGAATTCATGGCCAATACGAATTGGATATTTAGCCTGGCCATCGTGAAGGTATGGCATAGATCCATTAAAGAATTCAACATCTGTCCCGCAGATACCAACTCGAGCGATCTTTACAACTACTTGCCCAGCCTTTGCAACCGGCGCAGCAACCTCTTGGATGTGCGCGGTATGAGGGGCAGTAACTACAAAAGCTCTCATAGCAGGAGAATATCAAGCAAAGGCTCACTGCGAAGGCTTTGGAGTGCTTCACTTATTTGCGCAAAGTAGCTTTGATCTAGTGGTCGCAGGAAATTAGGAAGGGTAAGAATAGATCTCACCACCTCATCTGGATTTTGCCCCTGAGCAAGTGCCTTTAACTCTTTAGCCAATGGATCATTAATCCGATCACTCACGGCCAAATAATGAAGCCAAATAGCAATTGCCATGCATAGATTTGGGGCTGGGATTTTGCGCTTAACTAATTCATTTGCGCCATCAATCATTCGCTGTTGGAGTTTTTGGGAACCGTCCATCGCGATCTGCTGATTTCGATGATTCAACGTGGGATTAGCAATGCGCTCTCTAATTATTTTCGCATAAGAAATTAGATCAATTCCAGGGCTGTTATCAAGTGATTTAAGCGCCTCTTGCACCTGCATATTTTCAACAAATTTACCAAAGACTGGATGCGAAATAACCTCACTGACATATTCAATTCCGGCAAGCTCACCGATATATGCCAAAGCCGAGTGAGCGCCATTAAATAATCTGATCTTTGCAATTTCAAAAGGTCTCACATCTGGCACGAATTGCACACCTGCTGGGGCAAGGATTGTTGAGATTGGATCGTTCTCAATTACCCATTGGGTGAAGGGCTCAGTAAAGATTGCTAGATTTTCATCGGTAATTGCTGGGACGATTCGATCAATCATTGAATTTGGCGCCCGAACCTCTTCTTTGACCCAATTAGTTAGGGCCATATCTGATCGCTCTTGCAATACTTCTAGAACTAAGCGCTTAATCAACTCACTGTTTTTAGACATGTTGTCACAAGAGATTAGAGCTAACCCTTGCGCTCCACTTTCATATCTTGCGGTGAGCAAATCTGCTAATCGAGCTGGGAGACTATCTGCTCCAGTATTTTGATAAGCCTTTTCGGTAACGGTTAATGTAATGAGTTTTAGCTCTGGTGCCCTACAAAGCTCTTTAAGTCTTGCTAGATCGCGTGGATAGTAAAGGGCATGGGTTATAGCGGTGATCTCTTGACTTACCTGCCCACTGGCATCTTTGGAAATTACTTTGTATTTGCAATTGTGGGCGTTAAAACTATTCGCCACATCACTCTTTCGCATCGATACTGAAACCACCTTAAGGCCGGCATCTTGAAAGAAAACTGCTTGATGGGCTCGGTGAAAGGCGCCAAGGCCTAGGTGGATTACATCTGCCATGAGTTAGAGATTAAAGAATTGCTTAGATAAGTTATATGCCAAATCTGGCGCAAGCTCCATCGCCTGATCAACACTTAAGCGATCTCTAGCCACTTCGCGAGCTAAGTAATAGGAATCAAATCTGCGGGCGATATCGTGTCGAACCGGAATTGAACAAAATGCTCTGGTGTCATCAATAAATCCAACAGTGTTGTAGTAACCAGCAGTCTCAGTTACGGCATCTCGCCAACGCTCCATGCCATTTAGCGAATCACCAAACCACCATGGTGGTCCAAGGCGCAGTCCAGAATATGCACCAGCTAGTGGCGCCAACTCTCTGGAATAAGCCGACTCGTCTAAAGTGAATACAACCATCCTAAATTGTGGATGATTTCCTACTTCATTTAATAGCGCCTGTAGTTCTTTTGTGTATGTGGTGTGAGTTGGAATATCAAAACCACGATCTGGGCCATAAGTATCAAATACTTTCTGGTCATAGTTTCGAAGTGAACCTGGATGTAATTGCATTACCAATCCATCTTCAGCTGCCATTTTTCCATGTTCAAATAACATTACTGCGCGAAAGGTTTCGATATCTTTGACAGATCTAGAATCACTCTTAACGCTTAAGAATAGGCGTTCTTTTTCATTGCTAGAAAGCTTGAGTGTTTGTGGTGAGAAGACGCCATGGTCGGTGGCGGTAGCTCCCATCTTTGAAAATAGTTGGCGCCGCTTTTTTAAGGCCAGCAATAAATCAGAAAATGTTTCGATTCCCACACCAGAGGCGCTTTGCAGTGCATCGATTGAATCTTTCCAGTCAGCGCGCGCTGGATCACTTACATTATCGGGGCGAAATGTTGGAATGATTCGACCACCAAGATCTAATTCCCGCAGGTGATCGTGATATTCAAGTGAATCACCAGGAGCATCAGTAGTTGCTAGAACCTCAATATTAAATCGCTTAAATAGTGCTTGTGGTTTATAAGAATCCTGAGCTAATTTCTCTGAGATTTGATCAAAAATAGCATCAGAATTTCCTTCATCTAATTGCTGATCTATATCAAATAGTGATTTGAAAATCTCTTCCATCCAAATTCGAGATGGGGTTGATCCAAAGAGATGCCAATTCTTAGCCACGGTGCGCCAAATATCCCTTGGCTGAACAAAGTTTCTGGTGGCATCACTATGCGGAATAGAAAGAGATTCATAGCTAATTCCCTGTGAGTGAAGCATCCGAGTGATGTAGTGATCGGGAGTTATAAGTAGTTCTACTGGGTTTGTGAAGTGGTGATTATCAGACAACATCTTTGGGTCCACATGACCATGGGGCGAGAGAATTGGGTACTTGCGCATAAGCTCATAGAGCTCACGAGCTAATTTGTGATCACCTAAATAACGATTCTTACGCATGTTCCCTTAACCAATCGAAGGCTTGTTCTTGCATCTCTACTGTAAAGGAATGTCGAACTGGATAAAAATCAGAGCGATATTCACCGCCTTTTTCCTTGAAATAACGGCTAAGGGCGGCATCTGCATCAACCATTCCCTCTTTGGTAAAGAGTTGATCATTGCCACAAAACTGCACATATAGCGGACTCTGGGTATTGATCATTGCCACCCCAGGCCAATCACTTACCTTTGCTAGGCCTTGTGGGAAGAACATCCAAGAATGAGGTGCGACGTGAATATCTAAAAGGGATTCATAAGTTGCCATTGCCCCTACAGATACCGTTGCGGCTAGTTCTGGATTAGTTGCGTGAAGATAGATTGCCCGACAACCACCGCCTGAAAGACCAACCGTACTTACTTTTCCATTAATTTCTGGAAGTGATTTAGCAACTTCAACTGCAACTCGGTCATCAAAATTTAATAAACCAGCAAGTGTCGTACCAAAAAGACTTAAGTATTTGGAGATTGACATCGACTCTTGCAGGACTGAAAGGCGCTCATACTCACTATTACCAACCAACTCTTTTAAGCGATCTGGCATTGTGGAATCATCAAATCTTCTAGAGCCCCAAAGGAAACAATCAAAGGCAAGAACTGCAAAACCTTTCTTTGCTAGTTCATTTGCCGCTCCCCGATCGCCATAGTGATCGCGCCTTACCCACTTGGAATCTTCTGGTAATTCATTTGCCCCAACAACTACTTTTTCTTTGCCCACGCTTTTAACATCATCATGGCTGTGGAGAAACAAAGCACCTGGCAATGGTGTGCTAATACCGCTGGGAGTAAGTAAATAGGCCGCTGTGCGCGGACCCCAGCCCACATCCCAGGAAAGCTCGGTGATACTCACACCATCATGTTCAACAGTCTTTCCGCGTTTGATTTGAAAGTCAGTTGGCAATTTTGGAAGTTGTCCAAAAAGTTTTAACAAGCCATCGCGATCTATCTTTGGTGTTGCTGGCGGATTGAAATCTAGGGCTCGCCTCAGATCCGAAAAACTTCCTAGATTGGTAGACATTTGTGTCATTCTCCACCAAATCGTTATCTAAGGGAAGGTCTAATTCATAACAATTCGGACTAAACTCGTGGCCATGAAACCAATCGTGCAAGTCTCACTAGACCTAACAGATATCAAAGAAGCAATGGAAATGGCGCATACTGCAGTTCGCGCCGGTGTTGATTGGCTAGAAGCCGGAACACCTTTTATTTTGGCTGAAGGACTCCACGGTGTTAAAGCCCTTCGAGCAGAATTTCCAAACCATCCAATCGTTGCCGATCTAAAGACAATGGATGGCGGTTATCTAGAAGCCGAGATGATGGCAAAGGCAGGTGCAACTCACGTAGTTGTTATGGCTAGATCACATCCAGAGACGATTAAGTGCGTAGTTCAAGCCGGACATGATTTTGGCGCAAAGGTAATGGGCGACAACCTTGGCTGCCCAGATATGGTTGCTGGGGCTAGAGAGTTAGAAGAGCTCGGTTGTGACATGGTTATTCACCATATTGGATATGACGAGCGCCGCGGTATTGCCGCCGCCGGTAGGCGGATGCCAAATCCACTAGATCAATTAAGGCAAGTAGTTGAGGCAGTTTCAGTGCCGGTTCAAGCTGTGGGCGGACTTTCACTTGAACAAGCAATTGCTTGTCCTTCATATGGCGCCCCACTAGTTGTTATTGGTGCTCCTCTAGCCATCGATGCCGATTCATTTAGCCGTGGTGCTGGAAATGTTGAAGAAGTTCTACGCAAAATCTGTGAAGCAGTTCATGGCTTTGGCGATGTAAAAGTAAAGAATGAGAAGTAATAGATGAAATCACTTGGAGTTGTTAATTTTGGATCCGAACCACACTCTGTGGAAGTTCGGGAAATTGAACGTCCAACACCTGGACCAGAAGATGTAATTCTAAAAGTTGAAGCTGCTTCAGTCTGTGGCTCTGATCTCCACCAATGGGAAGGTACTAACTCTTGGCCAGTTAATTACCCAGTTGTACTTGGTCATGAATTTGCTGGCGTAGTTGATGAGGTTGGTGAGCGAGTAAAAGGCTGGAAAGTTGGTGACCGCGTGGTCTCAGAAACTGCAGCCGAAGTGGATATGCACGGCTCAATGTCTCGTCAGGGTCTCTATAACTTAGATCCAAGTCGAAAAGGCTTTGGTTATGGCGTCAATGGCGCGATGACTCGCTATACAAAGGTGGCTGGGCGATTGCTTCATAAGATTCCAGATTCAGTCTCATTTGATCATGCTTCGATGACTGAACCTTGCTCGGTTGCTTATTCGGCAACTATTGCGCCAGGACATGTTCGCCCAGGTGATCGCATTTTAATTCTTGGCCCAGGTCCAATTGGAATTCTCTCGGCTGCAATGGCTCGCCTTGCTGGCGCCGAGGTTGCAATAGTTGGCTTAGAGCGAGATAAGGCCCGCCTAGCGGTAGCAAAGACATATGGCTGCGATGTGATCATCGGAGATCCAAAAGAGTGGGCAAATACCGTTGATGGTCTTGGTGTTGATGGTGTTGTCGATGCTGCTGGCGTTTCTGCCACTCTAAAAATTGCACTAGATGTAATTCGACCAAATGGTTGGATCTCTAAAGTCGGCTGGGGACCACAACCAGTTAACTTCTCACTAGATCCATTAGTACAAAAAAATGTTCGACTAGAAGGATCCTTTAGCCATAACTGGCCGATGTGGGAGCGTGTGCTTCGCATGCTTGGAACCAAACAATTGGATCTGACGCCAGTACTTGGTGGAACTTTCCCGGTAGAGCAATGGCAGACTGCTTTTGAAAAGATGCACTCAGGTGAGTACATCAAGTCGGTAATTAAGCCGGCCTAATATGCGCTTAAAAGATAAAGTTGTAATTATCACTGGTGGCACATCAGGAATTGGCGCGGCAATAGCCCGAGCAGTAGTGCGCGAAGGTGGCAAAGTATTAGTTACTGGCATTGTTGAAAGTGAAGGCAAAGCCCTAGTTAGCGAACTTGGTGCTAGCGCATCACTTTCTATCGCTGACCTAGTTGATCCAGCTAGCCCAGCCAAGATTGCAGCTGATTGTCTTGCTGCCTTTGGGCGAATTGATTCACTGGTTAATTGCGCGGCAATCTTTGATCAATCAAATGTTGAGACGATTAAATATGAAGATTACTTGCGCATAATGCAGATTAATTTGCACGCCCCGCTCTTTCTAATTCAAGCCTGCTTCCCAGAATTAAAGAAAAACAAAGGTGCAGTATTAAATATTGGCTCGGTTAACGCCCACGCTGGTGAAGCAAATCTATTGGCCTACTCAATGAGCAAGGGCGCGATGGTAACCATGACTAGAAACCTTGGTAATGCTAATGGCGTTAAGGGAGTTCGAATTAATCAGATTAACCCGGGGTGGATTTTAACTGACCGTGAGAAGCAAATGAAGATTGAGCAAGGAATGGCTGATGGTTGGTGGAATCACCTACCTAAATCTGATGTCCCCTTTGGAACTATGAGCACCCCAGAACAATTAGCTGCGGGGTGTATTTATTGGATAAGTGATGAATCCATTCCATTTACTTCAAGTGTCTTTGATCTTGAACAATTCACCTTCATAGGAAGAAATCCGGAGAAGAACTAGATGAGTAATAAACCCCAGATTGCTGCCTTTCCTAAAGGCTGGATTAAGGATTTAGTAGCACCAGATAAGTTATCGATCTATGAGTGGATTGATATGGCTGGGGCTATGGAGATTCCTGGTTTAGAAATGTATAACAACTTCCACGACTTTAAAGATGAAGCAAACTGGAAGAAGATTCGCAAATATGTCGAGGCTGCTGGCATGAGCATTCCCATGATGTGCTGCTCTCCCGACTTCACAATTCCAGATCCAGAACTTCGCCAAAAGCAGGTCGATCATGAGATTCACTCAATTCGTATGTCTGCTGAATTAGGTGCAAAGCTCTGCCGAGTTCTCTCCGGACAGCGCCGAAAAGACATTACCCGCGAAGAAGGAATGGGATATGTCGTTGATTCAATCGAGAAGTGTTTAGTCGAGGCTGAAAAGCTTGGTGTGACGCTGGTTATCGAAAACCATTACAAGGATGATTTCTGGACCGAACCAGAGTTTGCTCAGATGATGGATGTCTTTGTGGACTTGGTATCACGAATTGATTCACCAATATTTGGTGTGCAATTTGATCCATCAAATGCGATAGCAGCAGGTGAGGAACCATTAGAGCTACTTGAGAAAGTTAAGCACCGCGTAATCTCCATGGGCGCCTCTGATCGCTATCTATCAAGTGGCACAATTGCAGACCTACGCTCACAAGAAGGTGGCACCGCTGGCTACGTTTCATTCTTTAAGCACGGGGTGATTGGTAAAGGGCTAAATGATTACGATGCGATCTTCAAGATTCTAAAGAGCGTTGGCTTTAACGGCTGGGTTTCAATTGAAGATGGCGTTGATGGCATGGGTCAGATGATTGAGAGTGCGAATTTCCTTAAGGCAAAGATTGATGAGGTTTGGGCATAAATGGAGCACGATTTAGAGCAACTACGAAAGATCTTTACCTCTGCCCTAGCATCTGATTGTTTGGACGCACTTGGTTACACCAATCAAGTACTAGCTGAAGATATAAAGATGGTTTCTGGTAGTGGAATCATGATGGGTTATGCATTTCCGGTGAGACTTGAAGAAGTTTTTGACTTTCCACAAGTTCCATACGTTGGACTTCTAAAGGCGTTAGACGCCGTTGGTACTGATCAGGTTTATGTAACCCCAACTCATAGAACTGGGCGCGCAGCATTCTGGGGCGAGCTCTTATCTACTGCCTGTGCATTTAAAGGTGTGGCTGGCGCCCTGACTGATGGCCCAACTCGTGACCTATCTAGAACTGATGCCATGGGCTTTAAGATCTTTGCTACAGGAACGCTGCCAGTAGATATAAACGGTCGCTATGAAGTTGTGGAACACAACGTGAGCGGAGTTATCGATGGAGTAACGATTAATCCAGGTGATTTAGTTGTTGGTGACTCAGATGGCGTAACAATTGTTCCAAAGGATGCCATTGACGCAGTAGTTGAGCGAGTTATTGAGAAGAATTCAGGTGAGAATCAATTTAGAAAGGCGGTCAAAGAGGGAATGTCCCCTTCGGCCGCCTTTGCTAAATATGGAGTGCTTTAGTTCTTAATTAACCCTTTAGCGATCCTGATAGCAGACCACGTAGGAAGTAACGTCCTAGGAACATATAAACCAGCAAGGTTGGAATTGAAACGATAAGCGATGCTGTCATGTTATTTCCGTAGTAAACCTGATTACCTGAACCGGTAATGAAGTTAAGTGCGGTAGTTGCAACTGCCAACTTAGGTGAACCACCTGTTAGGAAGATTGCGAATAGGAAGTCATTCCAAGCAGATGTGAACTGCCAGATAAGTACAACTACGAAACCTGGGATTGATAGCGGCAAGATAATTGTGCGGAAGATACGAACCATTCCAGCACCATCAACACGCGCAGCTTCAATCAATTCATTTGGAATTGCTGCGTAGTAGTTACGGAAGATCAGCGTACAGATCGGAATACCGTAAATAACGTGTGCAACAACCAATACGTAGATTGTGCCACCAATTCCAGCCCAGTGATTGAACTGAGTTAGTGGAATCATGATTGCCTGATAAGGAATGAACATTCCAAATAGGAAAAGTGTGAAGATAAAGGTTGAACCCTTAAAGCGCCACTTAGCAAAAACGAAGCCGTTTATTGAGCCCACAATTGCTGAAATGATTGAAGACTGGACAACAAAGAAAAGTGTGCGCTGCATTGGTTCGCGCAATACCTTCCAGGTTGGACCCCAGGCATCAAAATTAAGGTGAGTTGGCGGTAGGAATGCCGCAGATTGCGTTACACCAGTAATTCCCTTAACTGAGTTAACCACCATGATGTAGATCGGAAGAGCGGCGATAATAAAGAGAATTGTCAGAGCGCTATAACGGAAGGCAAGCCAGAATTGGCCGGATCCAGATAGCTTGCGCTTATTGCGTGAAATATCCTTCGACTTGATTGCGCGATCGACTAGGTCAGAACTCATTATTTCATCTCCTCTGTCTTATTCACATATATCAAGTAAGGAATAACTACGATTGCGATAATTACCAAAATGACTACTGCAATTGCCGAGCCCTTGGCATAGTTCTGGAAATCAAAGATTACTTGCCACATATAGATCGCAAGAACCTTGGTTACGTATGACTTGGTAGAAATACCGTAAATTAAATCGAAGACCTTCATCGATATGTGACCTAAAATAATTAATACGGTCAAGAAGGTTGGCTTTAACTGTGGGAAAAGAATGTGGCGATAGATCTTAAATTCAGTTGCGCCATCGACTCGAGCAGCTTCACGAAGGTCATCTGGGATTCCACGAAATCCGGCAAGGAACAGGGCCATTACATAACCCGACATCTGCCAGATAGCAGGAAGAGCCATGGCATACATCGAAGCGTTCTCTGATGAGTACCAATCGTTTTGCAGAATATTTAGTTTTGCCATGTGGAACAAGTGGTTTAAGCCAGTTCCCTTGTCATCGCGGGCTGAGTCCATCAACCAACGCCAAGATGTTCCCATTGCAATAAATGAGATCGCCATTGGGTAGAGATAGATAGAGCGGAAGAAACCTTCTCCGCGGATTCCTTTTTCAAGTAGTAGCGACATGATCAAACCGGAGATCAAAGTTCCGATCATGAAGACCACGGTAAATTTCATCAGGTTACCAAATGCGTGGGTGAACTCTGGATCCTCTAGCAGCCCGGTGTAGTTCTTCAAACCAGCGAAGCTATTGTCCTTAGACCAGGCGTTGGTGCGATTACTTAGTGAGAATTTTATAGTCCAGCCGATCATGCCGTATACGAAGACGAGCACGGCAACTATCGATGGTAGTACGAAGAAGAATCCACCCCATGGGTTTGTAATCCTCTTCTTGCGGCTTAGCGTTAGCGCCACTGATTACACGCACCTCTCAAAAAATAAGATCTACTGGTTCGGAAGTATTCACGAACTCTAGTATCTAAATATGCAATTTCTTACAAATATTATGTGAATTATATTGCCCTTTAAAGTGCAAATTCTGGCGGGGTTTTGCCCCGCCAGAATCCTTGCAATTTCTTGCTAGTTCTTACTGGTTTAGCTAAGCAGCTTATGAAGCAGCGTTAGCCTTGTAAGCAGCAACAAGAGCCTTTGTTAGGCCAGCCTTGTCCTTGCCTCCACCTGTGTAGAACTTACCAACTGCTGAGTCGTATGCAGCCATTCCAGCGTTTCCGTAGTTAACGCCGTGAACGGTTGAACCAACTAGTGTGTCAACCTTCCATTCCTTCATAGCAGCTTGTAGGTAGCTGTCATAAAGTGCTGGGTTTGAGTCCTTGCGAACTGCGATTGAACCCTTCTTAGGGTTGAACGCATCTTGTCCTGCAAGTGAACCGCAAACCTTAAGCCATGCAATACCTGCATCGCGGTCTACAGCACCCTTTGGAAGTGTGAATGAGTCTGATAGCCACATGTAAACAGGCTTCTTATCAACTGAGTTTGGAGCTGGAGCCCATGTGTAATCAGAACCTAGCTTTAGGCCGTCTGATTGCCACTGTGATGAAGCCCAGTCACCCATGATGAAGAAGAGTGCCTTGCCGCCAGTTACAAGCTTGCCAGCATCTGGCCAGTCAAGTGACTTTGAAGCGTTTCCGTAAGAAAGGATTGTTGAAAGGTTTGAGATTGCTTTAGCAACTTCTGGTGAAGTCCAAGCAGTTGTACCCTTCCAAAGTCCGTCGTACTTTGCAGCTCCCATTGTTCCAAGAAGAACAACATCGAATAGGTGAGCAATCGCCCAGTCGCCGTTACCAGCTAGTGCGATTCCATCAATTCCAGCCTTCTTAGCCTTAGCCAAGTCAGCAATGAATTCTTCCATTGTCTTTGGAGCAGCGCTTACGCCAGCCTTTGTTGCTGTTGCTGGGTTCCACCATAGAACGTTTGCACGGTGGATGTTTACAGGAACAGAGTAAATCTTTCCGTTTGTTGTAAGTGTCTTGATAAGACCAGCTGGGAATACTTTGTCCCATCCTTCAGCCTTGTAAAGGAATGTTAGGTCTTCAACTTGACCGGCCTTTACATAGGTTGATAGTTCTGCACCAGCGTGAGCTTGGAAAGTATCAGGTGGATTACCTGCGCCCATACGTGATACAAGAACACCCTTAGCATTTACACCAGCAGCGCCAGCAACAGCAGCGTTGATGAATGGTGTGTTTGGGTTTTGCTTTGTGAACTCTGTGGTCATTCCTGCAAGACCAGCAGCTTCTCCGCCTGATGCCCACCAGGTGAAGATTTCTAATTGCTTATTTGTAGCAGCGTGTGATGCTGGAACTGTTGTTGCAACAAGTGCACCAACTGCAGCAAGAACGATTGCTAGCTTTGACTTTTTTAGCATTCATATTCCATTCTACGTAGAAGTAGGTTTACACAAGATTCCTCTTGTGCTTAGGGGCAATCTTTGGGCTCAACGGCGTAATTTTCAACCCATATTCCGCCTAGAGCGATAACGCTTTTGTTATCAAAAAGGGCAATTTTGGACTATTCCAAAGCTAGATTTCATCCCGATTAATGAGATATCTAGGCGCATAGCCAAAGGTTTTAATGAAAGCCTCACTAGATAGCGGGGCCTTGTGGCCAGAAATATCCCCCCGGACTTCACTGGTGGGATGAAAGGCCGCCATCAATTCACAAGTGGGCCGCTTAGCCATCGTATCCGGGGCGGCAAAGTTATAGGCATGGGCACCTTTAATATTTGATTCTAGGACAACTTCTATCGCAGCAGTTGCATCGCGCAAATCCAAATAAGTCCAAAGTATTTTTGAAACTATTCCTGGTGGAAATCTTGGATCGACATCTAATACTTTTCCAGTTTCTTCTAATTCAAATCTTCTTGCTAATTCCAAAGTTTTATCCGGCATATTTGTCCAGGGAAAGCGCATTGCAACAAAGGCGGTGTCACATCGCTTAGCCCACATCTTTGCCGATAGTTCATTTACTTCTTTAGATAGCGCATAGCTTTCTTCATAAATCATTGGGTGTGATTCATCTACCGGAACATATTGCGGTGAAGTCCATTGATCAGAATAGGCAAAACCGTAAGCCGAAAGACTCGATGCATAAACTACGGTCTTGACTTTGGCTTGGGCGGCAGCGGTGAATACGGCAAAAGTTGAAACTGTGTTGTTCTTAAATACTTCATATTGACGAATATCCGTTGGGTTTGGAATTGCGCCAAGGTGAACTACGCCATCTACTCCTTGAATGACGCTGTCACAAAAAGCCAAATCGCTGATATCACCGACAATTAGCTTTACGCCTTGAACATCCCCAGCTTTTCTATCAACGCCAATTACTTCGTGGCCTTGGCTTGCAAGGAACTTTGCAGTGTGGCTACCAAGTAGCCCAGTTGCCCCAGTGACCAGAATCTTCATACTTTAAGCAAACCTCTGTGAAAGCCCACCATCGATAATCCAGTCAGCTCCATTTACGAATGAAGCATCATCGGTTAATAAAAAGGTAACTACCTTGGCGATCTCTGAAGGCTGTGCCATGCGCCCCATTGGTTGTACCGAAAGTGCTTCAGCTCGCTTCTCTGGGTTTTTAACAAAATAATCCTCAACCATTGGGGTCAAAGTAAATCCTGGAAGAACAGAGTTCACCCGGATGCCATGCTTGGCTTCATCTAGCGAGAGATTTCTAGTTAGACCAATGATGCCAGCCTTAGCTGCGGCATATGGGAAGTAATTCATATAGGACATTCGAGCATGGATGGATGAGATGTTTACAATCGAGCCAAACTTGTTCTTGCGCATTGCCGGCAAAACCAATTTTGAGTTGGTCCAAACGCTCTTAAAATCAACGTTCATAAAATCTTCCCACTCGGCCTCGGTCATAACAACTGGATCGTTATAGGCATTTCGACCAGCGTTATTAACTAGTCCGTAGACATCACCAAACTCTTTAGTAATAGCGGTGAACACCGTTTGCATTGATTGTGTATTACCAACATTGCCTTCATGGAAGAAGGCACGATGGCCAGCAGACTTAAGCTCTGCTTCATAGGCCTTGCCCTTTTCCACATTTAAATCACAGAAAGAAACCTTTGCGCCAGCTTGCGCAGCATCTAGAACAATTGCTGCGCCAATTCCATCTGCGCCTCCAGTGACATAAATATGACGATCTTTTAATTTCATTTAATTGGCCTTCGCATTTCTAATCGCATCTCTAAATTCTGCAACACGAGCCGCCACTTGCGCTACCCCACCGTTTGTAAGGGGCCCGCCAAGACCAAAGCCAGAACAACCTGACTTCACCCAAGAGTCAATCGAATCAACTGTGATCCCACCCGTTGCCATCCAAGTTTGACCAGGGAAGGGATCGCGAACTGCTTTTAGGAAATTTGGGCCAAGGGATGATGCTGGAAAGAACTTCAACATATCTGCGCCATAGCGCAGGGCATCAGCAATTTCAGTTGGGGAGGCAACTCCTGGAATAGAAATTAAACCGGCTTTTTTGGTAACTCGAATTACCTCTTTTGATGTGTGAGGAGAAATCACAAACTTTGCTCCGGCTTTCTTAGCATTTGCCACATGCTTCTTATCCATGGCAGTTCCTAGACCTACTTGAACACCTGGCTTGGCAGCAAACTCTTCAATCAAATTAAACACTTCTGGGGTTGTGGTGGTGAATTCAATTAGATCAACGCCTGCTTCAAGTAGTGCCTGGGCATACTCGCGGCCTTCATTGGCAGTCTTGGTGCGGATAATTGCTACCAAACCAGAATCAAAGTTGACTTTCTTGCTCATTTAATTAACCCCAAACTTCTTTAGGTAGTAAACCATCTTTTCCATTAACCATTCCAGCCCAGTCACCCATAGTACTTGCGACCATAGCCCCGCACTTGCTGCCTTGTTTAATGGCATCTATTAATTCCAGACCAGCCAATAAACCACAAATTGTTCCAGAGATGAAGGCATCTCCCGAACCCACTGGGTCAACAATCTTTACTACCTCTGGGGCAAAATCAAAGCGCTCTCCATTGTGCATCACGCGCATTAATTCTGGACCAGCAGTCATAATCAAAGTCTTAATTCCTTTACTTGCAGCAATCCTAAAGTTCTCTTCTGGATCTCTGGTGCCAAATACCAATTCATATTCATCAACCCCGCCGGTTAGTAGCTCGAGATCGTGAGCTAATTCTTTGAGAGTAACCGAAGCCTTTTCCTCACTCCATAATTTACGGCGAATGTTTAAGTCAAAACTAATTCGAAGGTTGTGTTTGCGCCCTAGATCCAGTGCGTGAGCCACGGTGTCTCTGGCCGAATCAGAAAGGGCTACGGTGATTCCAGAAACGTGGAGCCATCTAGAGTTTTTTAATATCTCTTCATCGATATCAGCGGGTTGAAAAGTTGAGGCAGCAGCGCACTTTCGAAGGTAGGTGACATCTAGAGGTTCAGTTATGCCGCGGTTTCGAACTAAGGTGCCGGTGTAGTTATCACTGCGAAGGAAATGTTTAGTTTCCACACCTTCGGCCTTGAACTGGGAAATTATGTTATCTCCTAGAAAGTCGTTACCTAATTTAGTTAAGTAATACACATCTAGGCCCAAGCGCTTTGCAGCTACGGCCACATTTCCCTCGGCGCCAGCGGCAGACATATTGAAGTTTTTAGCAGTCTTAACTGAATCAGTATCGGTTGACATGAATAGGGCCATGGCCTCACCGAAGGTAAAGAGATCGCTCATAGCAATTGCAACTAGTAAGTTGCCCGGCCACCAGAAACATCAAAGGTAAATCCAGTTGTAAATGAGCATGCTTTAGATGCAGCAAAGGCAATAATTTCAGCAACTTCACTTGGTTCACCTAGTCGGCCAATTGGAATTCGACTCACCATATACTTTTGAATCTCTGGAGTTACTGTTTCATTAATTGGGGTGCGAATAACTGCTGGAGCAACAGCATTAATAGTGATTCCTTGAGTGGCCACTTCCTTAGCCACGCCTTTTACATAACCAATCAAGCCAGATTTAGAAGTGTTATATGGTGACATTCCAGGATTGCCTTCTTTGCCAGCAATTGATGCCAAGTGAACGATTCGTCCATATTTATTCTGGCGCATTGAAGGAAGTAGCGCTTGCGTAATCCAAATTGATCCAAAAAGATTTATCTGTAAGGTTTTAGCAAAATCTTCCCAATTAATATCTTCAGTATTGGTGCTAGTTGGTCCAGCTATGCCGGCTGAATTTGCGAGCGCATGAACCTGGCCAAACTCATTTAGGATCTCAGCCACGCAGGCATTAACCGCATCTTGGTTAGAAATATCTAGCCCCTTGGCAATTGCCCTACCTCCGGCCGAAGTTATGGCCTTAACTGTGGCCTGCGCCCCAGCAAGATTTAGATCTAGGCAAATAACCTGTGCTCCTCTAGCCGCGATCAACTCGGCGGCTGCCTTGCCGATTCCGCTTGCCGCGCCAGTAACAATTACATTTTGGCTGGCAAAACTAGTCAGATCAATCTCACTCATATGGCCATAGTAGTGGAGGGGGTTAATCCTTTATAGTCCCGATATGACACTTGAGATCTGGGATGAGCGCGCCTGTCAGGTTGGCGAAGGTCCCGTTGCAATTGGCCCAAACCATGAATGGATCTGGTGGGTAGATATCTATAACAGCAAGGTCTACTTTAAGAATTTTGAGACCGGCGAGATAAATGGATATGAAACTGATGAACATGTTTCATTTGTAATTCCTTGTACTGATTACAGCCACCTACTTGGCACCGCTAATGGTCCGATTCGT
The DNA here is from genome assembly GCA_903822245.1 of uncultured Actinomycetes bacterium. Classification (GTDB taxonomy): domain Bacteria; phylum Actinomycetota; class Actinomycetes; order Nanopelagicales; family Nanopelagicaceae; genus AAA044-D11. Next base: position 4,338 of record CAIJOE010000079.1, on the reverse strand, counting down.
CGCACCAAAGATGGCGTAATAACTAAATTACAAACTCGTCAAGATGCTAATGGCCGCCCCGACACATTCCCCGAGCGCTGGAATGATGCCAAAGTTGCACCAGATGGCCATCTCTGGCTTGGTTCGATGCCATATAACTGGGCCGAACATCCAAATGCCTGTGGTCTCTACCGCTTAAGTAAAGATGACCTATCTTTGAAGAAAATGGTTGATGGAATCTCACTTTCCAATGGGCTTGGATGGACCAAAGATGGCAAGACCATGGTCTATATCGACACGATGGCTAAATCAATCGACACCTTTGACTATAAAGATGGTGAAGTTTCAAATCGCAGAGTTCGCTGGCGCGTGAGCGATGATTCCCAAGGTTTGCCAGATGGTTTGTGCATGGATGCCCAAGATGGCCTCTGGGTCGCATTTTGGAATGGCGGAGTAATGCGCCACTTTGATAAAGATTTTAATCTGACCCAAACACTTGAAGTTGGAGTTCCAATGCCTACTTCAGCAGCTTTTGTTGGAAAAGATTTGGGCACCTTATTGATTACTTCGGCCCATGACGGGGTTGCCAACCCAGGAAAAGACTGGGGTAAGACCTTTAGCTATCGACCAAAAGTTGGTGGCTTAGCTCCAGTATTATTTCCAATCAAATAACCAATCAAATAACCAATCAGAGCGCTAAAAGAAGAGAGTGAATACATGAGCAATTGGCCATCAACTCGCGATGCAAACGGACCAATGAAGAAGTCAATCTCATTGCTCGGCAAGCAAGGCGTGCAAACCCAAGATGCTGATGGAATTCCAGAGTCAGATAAGCGTTTTGCCGACGGTGCTCGTTGGAAGATTGAAATTCCATCAGTTGAAGGACCATCTGCTTTCAAGGCCGTTCTAGATGAGGCCAAAAAGCGCAAACTTACAATTCATCGCATCTCTCAAGGTTCTGGAATTATGTTGCAGACCGATGATGAAATTAAAGAGATGGTTGCCATGGGTAAGAGTGAAAACATTGAAGTTTGTCTCTTTGTTGGACCACGTGCCTCATGGGATATCGGAAAGACTCCAGTTTCAGCCTCTGGCGCAGTGGCTTATCCATCCCTTCGCGGTGGTGATCAACTTCGCTACGCCGTCGAAGATGTATTGCATGCTGCCGATCTAGGTCTGCGCTCGGTATTAGTTGGCGACATTGGATTACTAGATGTACTTGGCAAGGCTCGAAAGAGTGGAGATCTACCAAGTGATTTCATCCTAAAGACTTCAGTTGCCCTAACTTGCAACAACCCAGCAACTGCTAAATTGATGCAAGATCTTGGCGCTTCTACTTTGAATCTTTCTACCGATCTTTCACTACAACAAATTGCGGCTATTCGCGCCCAAGTAGATATTCCAGTAGATGTTTATGTCGAAGCACCAGATGACTTTGGTGGCGCAGTTCGTCACTATGAAGTACCTGACTTGGTTCGAGTTGCCGCTCCGGTTTATCTAAAGTTCACAGTGCGTAACTCCCCTGGTCTCTATCCAGCCGGTGGTCATATTCAAGGTGTTATTGAATCTACTGCGCGTGAGCGTGTTCGCCGAGCAGCAATTGGTCATTCAATGCTTACTCGTTATGGATTTGAAAAGTAATGCCTAATCTTCTTATCTTTGGCGCCACCGGAACACTTGGCGGGGCAACTCAAAAGAAATATCAAGATGAGGGCTGGGATGTAATTTGTGGTGTTCGAAAGGTCGTTAATGATTGCGATGTTTTGCTACCAATCACAAAAGATAACTTAGATCCTAAATTAACCGGCATGAGCTTTGACGCCGCGGTCTTTGCCCAGGGAGATAACGTCAATGACTCAGTTATTAACTCTAAGCCTGAGGATTTAGCTAAGTTATTTGAAGCCAATGTTTCTTTTATTGCAAATACGGTTTCTGCCCTAATGGCCCATGATTTAATTTCCCAGGGCGCACGAGTAGTAATTATCTCCTCACTCTGGGAGCAATACACTCGTCAAGAAAAGTTTGCTTATTCTGTAACCAAAGCGGCAGTTGGTGGCCTAGTTCGCTCCCTAGCTGTTGACCTAGGTAGGGCAAAAGGAATTTTGGTAAATAGCGTTCTGCCAGGAATTGTAAATAGTCCAATGGTTGCCCGCACCTTAAAGCCAGAACAAATTGCTAACGTTTTAAATCAAACCCCGTCTGGAAAACTCCCAACACCAGAGGACGTTGCCAATTCAATCTTCATGCTAGGTAGCCCAATTAATACGGCGATTTCTGGCCAAGGAATCTTTGTTGATCGTGGCTTCACCATTGCGCGAACAATCTAGGGCACATGAGCCAAGAACTCCTTGATGAAACTACGGTAGTTGACTACCTAAATTCACGGGGTTTAATTTCTGGCCCAGCCCAAGTTGAAGAACTCACCGGAGGTGTTTCCTGTGTTGTGCTGGCCGTTAGCGCCGGTCAAACAAGTTTGGTTCTAAAGCAAGCTCTGCCTGAATTGAAAGTTGCTTCGGTATGGAAGGCAGATCAGCGCCGGGCAATTGTTGAGGCAAATGCCATGAAATTATTGCACGGCCTGACCCCGAATAGTGTTCCAGATTTAATTGATGTTGATCCAGATAATTTCACTTTGAGTATGTCGCGCCTACCAATTACCTGCACTAATTGGAAGGTAGATATGTTGGCAGGAGTAATCCATCCAAGTATTGGTAGTGACCTAGGTGAAATCTTGGCCACCTGGCATAACTATGGCGCCATCACACAAAGTGTTAGAGATGACTTTGCGCAAGACTCACTATTTGAACAATTGCGCGTAACGCCTTTCTATCGATCAGTGGCGAGCAAAAATGAGCAACTAGCTCCAAGTATTAATGAACTTATTGAAGAGATCACGACGATAAAGACCACCATTGTGCATGGAGATTTCTCACCTAAGAACATCATGATTACGCAAGATATTAAACCTATAGTTTTGGACTTTGAAGTCGCCCATACTGGTAATCCAGTCTTTGATTTGGCATTTGTAAGTGCGCACTTGCTTTGCAAATTCTTGCGCACCACCGATCAACTAGTTCAAGGCAAGATTCGACAGACGGCTCTTAACTTCTTAGATTCTTATTCTAAAAATTCAAAACTTCCAGTTGCCAATTCTCTACCTAGGCATGTGGCACTTATTGCTCGGGCAAGAGTTGAAGGAGTCTCCCTAGTAAATTATCTAGATGAGGCGGCTAAGACCCGAGTGCTGGACTTGACGGCAAAAGCCCTGCAAAATTCACAGATGACTTATGCGCAGTTGTTCCTATGATCATCAATAATTTAATTGGCTACCAAGTCCTAGACTCTCGTGGCCGCCCAACAGTTGCTGTGACAATCACCCTAGCCGATGGGTCGGTTCATACCGCCCGAGTTCCTTCGGGTGCTTCAACTGGAAAGCATGAAGCAAAAGAATTGCGCGATAGTGATGGCAGCTCAGTTCTAAAGGCTTGCGGCAATGTGAATGAAATAATTGCACCAAAACTAATTGGCGCTGAGGCCGATCTTTCACATGCGGATGAGATTTTAAAGAAACTAGATCCATCACAAGATCATCATGTGCTTGGGGCCAATGCAACCTTGGCAGTCTCACTTGCAGTTACAAAAGCTGCTGCCGCGGCAAAGGGACAATCGGTAGCAAGATATTTCCAACCAGAGGGGCCGCTTTTAATTCCAATGCCAATGGTAAACATCCTCTCCGGCGGGGCGCATGCCAATCGCACAATGGATATTCAAGATGTATTAGTTCTTCCAAATGGCGCCACATCTTTTAACCAAGCAATTACTTGGATCACTGCAATTAGAGAGAACGCGGCAAAGCGCGGCGCCAAAATTGGTCCATCACACTTGATCGCAGATGAAGGTGGCCTTGGCCTTGCATTTGAATCAATTGATGCTGCGTGTGAATTTGTAACCAAATCTATTGAGGAAGTCGGATTACAAGTAGGTTCCCAGGTTAGTTTGGCGCTAGATATTGCCTCAACACAATTTTTTGAAAACGGTAAGTACTCACTTCCAACTTTAGGTAAAGAGTTCACCTCCTCCCAATTTGTGGCATTTATGGCAAAACTAGTAAAGGATCAGCCAATTATTTCAATTGAAGATCCATTAGCAGAAGATGATTGGCCAGCTTGGGCTGAGTTCACTTCGCTAGTCCCAGATTCCCTTCAAATATTAGGTGATGACTTATTTACAACAAATCACGAAAGACTAGATCGAGGTATCGCTGAAGGATCAGCAAATGCCATTTTGATCAAGGCAAATCAAAATGGATTGGTAACCGATACCCATCATGTTTTGCGCCCAGCAAAAGCTACGAACTTT
>CAIJOE010000078.1 GCA_903822245.1 uncultured Actinomycetes bacterium | reverse complement strand
GTTGATCGTCATGTCTGGCCCAGGTGGAGTTGGAAAAAGTACGATCACAAAGCATTTGCGAGGGCATCCTTCTGTATGGGTAAGTGTCTCGGCAACAACTAGAGAACCACGCGAAAGTGAAGTTCATGGTGTTGATTACTACTTCTTAACTAATGAGAAGTTTGATGAAATGATTAGCAAAGGCGAGTTCTTAGAATGGGCAGAGTTTGCCGGCAACAGATATGGAACCCCCAAGAATGAAGTGTTTGAGAATCGAAATATCGGAAAGCACGTTCTTCTAGAGATCGAGATAGCCGGTGCGCGTCAGGTTCGCAAGGCTGATCCCACGGCGCTTTTGGTATTTATCTCACCTCCATCTTGGGAAGCCCTTGTTGAGCGACTTACTGCAAGAGGTACCGATTCTCCTGAACGCCGAGCTGCAAGACTTGCATTGGCAGAGGAAGAGATGGCTTGCGCTGTTGAATTCGATGAAATCGTCATTAATGAGCGGGTCGAAGAGGTAGCTCAGAGACTGCTATCCTTAGCCTCTTCAAGAAGCAGCAAGGAAGGCAAGTCATGACAGCAATGGATGGCATCACAAACCCACCAATCGATCAATTACTAGATGCCGCGGGATCTAAGTATTCATTAGTTCTTTATGCAGCTAAGCGTGCACGCCAAATTAATGCCTACTATTCACAACTTGGTGAGGGTCTCCTTGAATATGTTGGTCCACTAGTTGAAACTTATGTTCATGAAAAGCCTCTTTCAATTGCGCTTCGCGAAATTAACGGCGGTCTTTTAACTATTGAAAACTTGGAGCCAACAACTCCAGAAGTTTCAGCCTAATCTCCTAAAGTAAACATGATCCTGGCAAGCCGAGAAGTTATTCTTGGCATTAGCGCAGGGATTTCAGCATACAAGTCGGCAGACTTACTTAGACGGCTTCAGGAATTAAATTTTGACGTAACGGTAATCCCTACCCAATCAAGTCTTAATTTTGTTGGAAGCGCCACATGGGAAGCTCTTTCAGGTCATCCGGTTCAGACAAACCTTTGGAATAACGTTTACGACGTTCCACATATCAAGTTAGCTAAGAAGGCATCATTAATCATCATTGCCCCAACAACTGCTGATTTGCTGGCAAAGATTGCAAATGGTTTGGCTGATGACCTATTGACCAACGTTGTTTTGGCCGCCAATGCCCCATTGATTTTGGTGCCCGCAATGCATCCAGAGATGTGGGCAAACGCGGCAACACAAGAGAATGTAGCAAAGATTAGATCTCGAGGCGCTTTAGTGATTGAACCAGATGAAGGTCGCATGACCGGGTTGGACTATGGGGTCGGTAGATACCCAACCGTGGAGAAAATAGTTTCACAAGTGACAAAATACTTAGAAATTTCTCTTCCGCTTGCGGGCGTCAAAGTACTCATAACTGCCGGGGGAACACGTGAGGCAATTGATCCAGTTCGTTACATCGGAAATCGTTCAAGTGGAAAGCAAGGATTCGCGATTGCGAAAGCAGCTCTTGCCCAAGGCGCAGAAGTTACGCTTGTCGCTGCAAACGTGAATCTACCAACACCCATAGGTGCTATTCGCATCGATGTGGAGAGCGCCCTTGAGCTGCATAGAGAAGTTATTAAACATTTTAATGTCACTAACCTTCTATTTATGAGTGCGGCTGTGGCAGATGTCCGACCAGATAAGTCCTCAGATCAGAAAATTAAAAAGTCGAATTTACAAGCCATAAATTTGAGGGCGAATATAGATATCTTGGCTGATGTCTCAGAATCTAAGAAAAAGCAAATTATAGTTGCGTTTGCTGCTGAAACTTCAGGGGATATGTTGGAGGAGGCAAAACGCAAACTGGTCACAAAAAAGGCAGATCTTCTTTACTTAAATGATGTGACGGACGGCGCTGTTTTTGGCTCAGAGCAAACTAGCGGATGGATTCTCGATTCTTCAGGGCAAAGCGATGCATTTGATCTAAGTAACAAGGACACGCTTGCGTTTGAATTGTTGAAACGAGCCATGGATAAGTTAGGTTAGCGCAATGAGTAAACGTCTATTTACCTCCGAATCAGTAACTGAAGGCCACCCAGACAAGATGGCTGATCAGATCTCAGATGCAATCTTGGATTCTCTTCTGAGCCAGGATGCCAAGAGCCGCGTTGCTGTTGAAACTTTAATCACAACCGGACAGGTGCACGTCGCTGGTGAAGTAACAACAAATGGTTACGCAGATGTTATGACAATCGTGCGAGATACTGTTTTACGCATTGGATACGATTCATCTGACAAAGGTTTTGATGGTAATTCATGTGGAGTATCTCTCTCCATCGGGCAACAATCCCAGGACATTGCCCAAGGCGTGGATTCGGCATTTGAAAAGCGAGTTTCTTCTTCTGCAGATCCATTAGATCTTCAAGGAGCTGGCGACCAAGGCCTAATGTTTGGTTATGCCTGCGATGACACACCAGAATTGATGCCATTACCAATCGCTTTGGCTCACAAACTATCAATGCAACTATCGAAAGTTCGCAAGGACGGGGCAGTTGATTATTTGCGTCCAGATGGCAAGACACAGGTTACGATCGAATACGACGGTGATAAAGCGGTGGCTCTAAATACTCTTGTTATTTCCACTCAGCACGCACCGCATGTTGATTTAGAAAAGACTTTGGCTCCAGAATTGAAAAAGTTGGTAATCGATCCAATGATTAAAGACTTGAAGATCGATACCTCGGACGTGCGAATTCTTATAAATCCAACCGGACGATTTGTCATTGGTGGGCCAATGGGCGATGCGGGCCTTACGGGTCGAAAGATCATCGTTGATACCTATGGTGGTATGGCTCGCCACGGCGGGGGAGCTTTCTCAGGCAAAGACCCATCAAAGGTTGATCGTTCTGCGGCTTATGCCATGCGCTGGATCGCAAAGAATGTCGTGGCCGCTGGTTTAGCATCGCGCTGTGAAGTTCAAGTTGCTTATGCGATTGGAAAAGCGCAACCTGTTGGTTTGTTTGTTGAGACTTTTGGTACAGAAAAGGTTCCGGTCAATAAGATCGTCGATGCGGTCCTAGCCACATTTGATCTACGTCCAGCTGCAATAATCAGAGATCTAAATCTTATGCGTCCAATCTATTCGGCTACCGCTTCTTACGGACACTTCGGTCGTGAACTTCCAGATTTCACATGGGAGAAAACAGATCGAGCCAAGGCTCTTCAAGAAGCAGCTGCTAAGTAGTCTGAGATGGCGGAAGTTAAGCCGCTAAAGTTAAAGCGAGAACTAGTTGGCAAGCGCAGTATTGCTACTTGTTCTTTGCCTGTTGCACAGGTACTAGTAGACACGGGTATAGCGCACTTATCTGATCCATTTGATTACTTAATAGCCGAAGAACTTACAAACTTAAAAGTAGGCGCTTTAGTTGAGGTCCCCTTTGGTGCTCGTTCGTTTCAAGGATATGTGGTTTCTAGACGAGAACTAACCGAGAAAGACTCCCAGCTCAAATTTATAGTTAAGGTCCTTTCGGAACTAGCAATCTATAAGGGTGAGGTGTTGGAATTAATTTCGCAGGTTTCTTCTAGATACGCCTGTTCAAGTTGGGATGTAATTGCCTCTGCAATACCACCTCGCGCGGTTAGAATTGAAAAGAATTATGAGAATAGGGTTCTTCCGCTGACTGCGAAACCAACCGGGAATGGAACAGTTTTCTATACTCAAATCACCAACAAAGATGACCTGGTAAGGCAGATTATAAATATTATTGAGGACTCTAAATATAAGGGTCAGATCTTAGTAATCGTGCCAGACCAACGAGATCTTATTCAGATCCGAGAAAGACTAGGCGAACACGAAATTCTTGAATTAGGTTCTCATCTAGATAAGTCCACACGGTATTCGAACTATTTGAAATCGGTATTTGACAGTCCAAAATTAGTTATAGGTACTCGCAGCGCAGTGTTCACTCCTTTGCTTCCTAACTCACGCATCATCGTCCTAGATGATGGCGATGAGTCAATGTATGAAAGGCGTTTTCCTGGGTGGAATGTACGGGATGTGTCGATGATGAGGACACAATCGCATTCATTACAGTTCATCTCTGCCTCTCCGTCGATGGAGATCACGCGACTTATAGATATTGGCTGGATAAAGGCTAAAAATATAAGTAATACGGCAAGGGAGAAAAAGGCGAAAGTCTTCTTCAAAAATGGAAATCTCTCGGAAATCTCAGTGATAAAAGATGGACTTAAAAAAGGTAACGTCCTAGTTTCTATTGGAGATCCGGGCTATATAAATAGTTTTTCTTGCCAGAAGTGTCGAAATCAGGCAATGTGTTCGTGCGGTGGTCACCTGTTTTTTGAAGCAAAAGGTGAACAGGCCAAATGTTCGATTTGTGCAAAGTCTTATATAAATTGGAAGTGCATTTGGTGTCAGGGAGAAAGTATTAGAACTATTTCCAAAGGGGGTGCGCGATTCGCTGAAGAATTAGGTCGACAAGTCCCAGGAGCTCGGACAATTTTTTCAAGAGGCAACAACCGAATCGATAAATTGCCTATCTCCCAAGATAATCTTTTGGTAATCGCAACATATGGATGTGAGCCCGATGGGGAGTATGAAGCTGTCGTTGAATTATCGGTTGAATCCCTTGTTTCACGTATTGGTTTGCGTTCTAGTGAAATGGCGATCAGAGTTATAAACAATAACCTAGTTCGCTTGAAGCAAGGTGGAAATTTTTACTTAGATATCGAAGCAGATCATATATTCGCACAGAGCTTAATTAAGTACGATGTACTACAGGCTTGTTTGCGTGAGTTAGAAGAACGTAAAAGTGTAAGTCTGCCCCCATTTGTTCGGATTGCCACTTTATTTGGTGAAACCCCTGAAATTGAGAAAATATCCAGGTCCATGGACAAGTTAGATTTCCAACTAATCCATTCGATTACATCGGACACTTCATCCTCGGGTAAGTCGAAATTGACACTTCGCGTGGATATTGGTGAATCGGATAAATTCTCTAACTTCATTCATTCTCTCTCAAGATACCGATCTCTAAAATCGTTATCTCCCATCTCAATAAGACTGGATCCTTATTCAATTTAGGTTCTAAGGGTTAATACGATTACAATTGAGATATGTCAGTTCAAGAAATACGCCTATTTGGTGATCCGGTCCTGACCACACCTGCTTCCCAGGTAACCGTTTTCGATAAAGAACTTAGAAATTTAGTAGCTGACTTAACCGACACAATGTTTGACGCTCCTGGAGCAGGGTTAGCAGCACCTCAGATTGGAGTATCTCTTCGAGTATTCGTCTGGAATATCGATGACGAACTCGGTCATTTGATTAATCCCTCTCTTGATTTGAGCGAAGAATTACAAGACGGAGAAGAGGGTTGTCTGAGTTTTCCTGGATTATCATTTGAAACTCCGCGATCCATGCGAGCGGTCGCAAAGGGTTTTAATATGCACGGAGAACCGATAACTGTTGAGGGCTCTGAATTGTTGGCTAGATGTCTGCAACACGAAAATGATCACCTCGACGGAATAGTTTTCATTGATCGCTTAGTCATAGAGGAGCGGAAGAAAGCTATGGCCGAGATTAGAAATTCTGATTGGTTTAATGCAGCTCAGGAGCTAGGAAACACCCCAGTATTTAAAATCAGTCCTCATGCAACGAACGGTTTAGGTTTGTAGTCCGTGCAATTATCAGTGGCTTCCTCATCTCTAGTTTCAGTCCCAATTATTGAAGCATTATTAAATAGTGAACATAATTTGGTATCTGTTATCACTAATCCAGACAAGGTTGCAGGTCGGGGACAGCAGTTTCGTGCTAATGAGCTAGCTGCTTGGGCAGAGGAGAAGAGTTTGGCTGTCGCTAAACCGGCCGATGTTTCTGAGTTGAATCGTCATCTCTTGGATTCTCAGCCACAATTAATTGTTACGATTGCTTATGGAAAGATAATTCCTGTGGAGCTACTTCATGGCCCAAGGTTTGGCTGGATAAATCTTCATTTTTCAATACTTCCCAAATTACGAGGTGCGGCTCCTGTCCAATGGGCAATATTGAACGGGGAGACTACAACTGGCTTTACAATTTTTAAATTAGATAAAGGAATGGATACTGGACCTGTTTACCTCAGCAGGGAAACTGATATTCGCCCCGAAGACACTACTGCGACTTTACTGGATCGCCTAAGTCATGTGGCAGTTCCAGAATTATTAGAGTTGCTCTCAGTCATTGGTAAAACACGAGCAACGCCGCAACCACTTTCTGGCGCTACTTTTGCCCCAAAGATAACCAAAGACATGGCCCGCATTACCTGGAGTGAATCTACGGAGCAGATAACTAGAAAGGCTCGAGCGTTGGAGGATAACCCAGGTATCTGGAGTACCTTCAATGGCGATCGAATTTCTCTTTATGGCCTAGAGGAAAGTCTTGTAGCAAATACTTTGAAGAATCCGGGCGACATAGAAATGGTGGACAATCAACTTGTCATCAGAACTGCTGATAGCGTATTAAGTATTAAAGAAGTTACCCCTGCCGGCAAGAAACGCATGCCGGCCTCTGACTTTGCACGTGGCGCAAGATTGGATTCTGGAGCCAAATTTGAATAACAAAGCTGGCCGAGACAGCTTTCGAAAACCTAATCCCAGCCAATCACGCCTGGTGGCGTTTGATTTAATAACACAGGTTAATCGCGGGGGTGCATATGCAAATCTGCGCCTACCTGAGCTTTTATCAGCATCCTCACTAGATCTGCGAGATCGTGGATTTGTAACAGAGTTGAGTTATGGCGCGCTAAGAATGCAAGGAAAACATGACTATGCAATAAAGTCGAAGATAGATCGGCCCTTCGAAGAGTTAGATCACAATGTAGTTGATCTCTTGAGGATCGGAGTTCATCAATTACTTGAAATGCGAGTGTCTGATCATGCGGCTGTCAGCGAAACCGTAGAACTAGCTCGAAAAGTTGCAGGGGAGTCTAAAGCTTCGTTTATAAATGCAATTTTGCGTGCGATTTCAGCAGACACAGATATATATAGTCGGCTAGAAAACGATCCAAATATCGAATTGATTGAGAAACTTTCGATTCTCTATAGCCATCCAACCTGGATAGTTAGCGCTTTTTATGACCAATTGCGAGATTGGGAAGAGGTAAAAAGCCTATTAAAAACAAATAACCAGCCAGTTGCCCCCAACTTGATTGCCTGGCCTGGCAAGAGCACTGTTGAAGAGTTATTGGAAGTTGGTGGACAGCGGTTAGATCTCGGGAGATACGCTGTTCTAAGTGACCATCTTCCTAATGAATATCCTGCAATAAAAGATAAACGAGCTGGAGTACAGGATGTTGGGTCTCAATTATTAACGGAAATTTTCTTCGCAACTGCTACTGCGCCGGTAACAGATTGGCTTGATATGTGTGCTGGCCCCGGAGGTAAGGCGGCTTTTACGTACAATTTAATTCAAGAATTTCGCGAAGCAGACACATTTTTAGCCAATGAACCAAGTGAGCACCGGGCGGAATTGGTAGCTAGAGTAATTCCGCGAAATCTAATATCGACACACGATGGAACAAACCCTGATGTCTTCGAAAAGAAATTCGACCGAATTCTAGTAGATGCACCATGTTCCGGGTTGGGAGCCCTACGTCGCCGCCCAGAAGCAAGATGGCGAAAGAGCATGAATGATTTGAAGGAACTAATTCCACTGCAAAGGGCGCTAATTGATTCCGCATATGATTTATTGAATCCGGGTGGAGTTATAGGTTATGCGACATGTTCACCACATCTGGCCGAGACGACTGCGCAGGTATTGGATGCAAAATATCGCCATAAGGAATTAGAGGTACTTTCGATCTCCGACTACAGTCCAAAGGGTGATCTTGGCGTTAATAAGGATGGGACTTTGCAGTTGTGGACCCACCGTCAGGAAAGTGACTCGATGTTCTTGGCCCTTCTACATAAGCCTGGGAACTAAAAGTATGATTAGATCGTGGATTCTAGAATGAGAATATGTCCAAGTATTTTGAACGCTGATCATAGTAATTTGCCCCAAGAAATTGCAAAGGTCGCTGCTAACTCTGATTGGCTTCACCTGGACATCATGGATGATATTTTTGTACCAAATCTAACTTTTACCCTTGATCAATCTAAAGAAATTATCAGGCAAAGCGTACTTCCTGTTGATTCTCATTTAATGATAATTGACCCAGATGATCAAGCTCCGCTTTATGCAAAGGCTGGATCAAAAAGCGTTACTTTCCATATTGAAGCAAGTCACAAACCTTTAGAAACCATCAATAGAATTAAGGAATTTGGAGCGAGAGCGGCTGTGGCATTGAAACCAAATACTTCCTTGGCTGAAATCTTTCCCATAATTGAAGAAATTGACATGATTTTGATCATGACAGTTGAACCTGGGTTTGGTGGTCAAAAATTTATGAAAGATATGTTGGTAAAGGTTCGTCAGGCTCGAACCGAATTAGAAAGACGACATCTTTCTAAGATTTGGATCCAGGTCGATGGGGGAATTTCACTAGATACGATCTCTTTAGCCGCAGAGGCAGGTGCTGATACTTTTGTGGCAGGTAGCGCTGTCTTTGGTGCCGGTGATCCCTTGGGTGTCTGTGATCAACTGCGTGAACTAGCGATCCAAGCCTCAGCAAAATAGCCACTTCGCGAGGTTCAACTAGGTTAAAATAAAGTATGAAGAATTTCGAAGATCTCTGGGCTGAATTATCAGAAATCTCCAAAACACGGCCAGCGGGCAGTGGAACAGTAAAAGAATTGGATTCGGGAATACACGCAATTGGTAAAAAGATTATTGAAGAAGCTGGTGAAGTATGGATAGCTGCGGAGTACCAAGATGATGCGCAGTTGGCTCTTGAAATAAGTCAACTCATTTATCATCTGCAGGTGCTGATGATTGCCAGGGGAATAGATTTAGATGCAGTTTACAAAGAACTATAAATAGGAGACTAAGTGACTTTGCGCGTAGCAGTACCAAACAAGGGTTCGCTCTCGGACGCTTCAGCAAGCATGCTCAAAGAGGCCGGTTATCGCCAACGCCTTGACTCACGTGACTTGGTTTTCATTGATCCCGCAAATGATGTTGAGTTTTACTATTTGCGTCCTAGAGATATTGCAGTCTATGTTGGAAGTGGCGAGTTGGATGTTGGAATCACTGGGCGTGATTTACTAATTGATAGCGCCGCTACAGCGTCGGAAATATTGAACCTAGACTTTGGACACAGTACATTTAGATTTGCAGCTCCATTACCAGCAAAATTGAGTGAAAATGATCTCGCTGGACAGAGAATTGCAACTGCATATCCTGGGTTGCTTGCATCTTTCTTGAATAGCAAAAAGATCAAAGCAGACATTGTGCGTTTAGACGGGGCAGTTGAAAGTGCTGTACGTCTGGGCGTAGCCGACGTTATTGCTGATGTCGTATCCACAGGAGGAACTCTGCGGCAAGCAGGGCTGGGAATATTTGGCGAAATCCTTCTCAAAAGTGAGGCAGTTCTTATTGAGAGAATGAATGTAGCCAGAGCGCCAGCCGTTGAGACCCTAATTCGTCGATTAAATGGTGTTGTCATCGCAAGACAATATGTTCTAGTTGATTACGATGTGAAGAATTCTGATCTTGAACAAGCTTGTGCGTTAACTCCCGGGATTGAATCTCCGACGATTTCGCCTCTTCAAAAGAGTGAATGGAATGCAGTTCGAGCAATGGTTAAGAGAAGTGATATCAATCGAATTATGGACGAACTTTGGGCTGTTGGAGCGAGAGGTATTTTGGTTACAGATATCCACGCTTGTCGACTCTAAACTTCTAAATCAGCTTTTTCGATTTCTTCACGTGTGATACCCATCAGATAGAGAACAGCATCAAGATATGGTGAACTAATAGAGCTATCGGCAGCAGCTCTTACTGCAGGCTTAGCATTGAAGGCTATTCCTAGTCCGGCAACTTCGAGCATACCCAGATCGTTAGCGCCATCGCCGATCGCAATTGTTTGACTCAAAGCTACGCCTTCTTGCTTAGCGAATTCTTTCAAAGAATCTGCTTTTGCTTGGCGATCCACTATCTTCCCGGTCAGATTTCCTGTTAGTTTCCCGTTTGCGATTTCAAGTTTATTTGCTTGATAATAATCGATCTCTAATTCCTTTAGTAGAGGTTCGATAACATCTAAAAACCCTCCGGACACTACTCCGACCTTATGACCTAGGCGGTGAAGTGTGCGAACCAATGTGCGAGCCCCTGGTGTTAAAGTGATCTCAGAGGCAACTTGTTGCAAGATCTCTTGAGAGCTATCAGCTAGCAATCCAACCCTTTGCGAAAGTGATTGAGCAAAATCCAACTCACCACGCATTGCCTTCTCGGTAATTTGACTTACTTTGTCGCCAACACCCGCCTTTAGGGCTAAAAGATCAATAACTTCTTGTTGAATTAAGGTCGAATCCATATCAAGGAGCACGATTCGCTTAGCTCTGCGAGTTAATCCACCTAGTTCAACAGCAATGTCAACATCATGCTCTCTGGCAGTCAATGCTAGTTCGCCTCTAATTACTTGGAGATCAATATTTGAATTTGAAAACGAAACTTCAAATTCGATGGCAGTTAAGGGATAGGACGCGGTCCTTCGAATACGATCAATATTGCCATTGTTTGCCGCAATCTTTGTAGCAATTGCAGAGATTGCTATCGGTTTCATATCCGAAGATAGAACCACTATGTGCAAATTACTTAGTGAATTTCCATCGGTATCAAGAGTCGAAGAGAAATCAATAGCAAGATCCAGTCCAAGGCGCTCCGCAGTACTCATTAGATCCGTCTCTATAGCTGATGCGTGTGCTGGATCAAGTCCTATGAGTGTTGTCAGTATTAACCGACCGCGGATTACCACTTGTTCAATATCCAAAACTTTTGCTGAAAAAGGCGCAAGGGTTGAAAAAAGCGCCTCAGTAACTCCTGGAGCGTCAACCCCGGAAAGCAGTATTAGCCCAGTAAAGGCAGGTTTCTCGGGTGTTAGTTTTTCCACTTGGCAAGATTAGCGGTTTGAGTCCTAATTCGTGCACCAAAAAAGGTATCTTTGCGCCATGGCATCGGTGTTAGATTTTCAAAACGTATCAGTAATGCGTGGTGGAAAGACAATCTTGGGTCCACTTGATTGGCAAGTTCACGAAGGTGAGCGATGGGTAGTTCTTGGCGCAAACGGTGCAGGTAAGACAACACTCTTTACTATCGCTGCCACACAAATGCATCCGACCGCTGGAAGTGCTTGGATCTTGGGTGAAAGACTTGGGGCTGTAGATGTTTTTGAACTACGCACCAGAATTGGCTTGATGGGACCAGCACTGCTTAGTTATTTGCCAGAGGATGAATCTGTATTGGATGTTGTACTAACAGCCGCTTATGGAATTCTCGGGAGGTGGAATGAGAAGTATGAACTTTGGGATGAATCTAGAGCTCAGGCTTTACTGACCACACTAGGTGTTCGCGAACTAGGGGAGCGTAAGTTTTTCACGTTAAGTGAGGGTGAGAAGAAACGCGCCATGATCGCCCGAGCCCTCATGGCTGATCCTGAGCTTCTTCTACTCGATGAACCAGCATCTGGCCTAGATCTAGGTGGCCGAGAAGATCTCCTAAAGCGTTTCGAAGTTCTAGCCTTGGATCCACTTTCACCTGCCACTTTGATGATTACCCACCACATTGAAGAAATCCCTACTAGTTCAACTCACGCCCTTCTTTTAAAGTCGGGTAAGTGCGTAGCGCAAGGACTAATTAGCGATGTTTTGACATCTGAAAACTTAACCTTGGCATATGACATGCCAATAACGGTGACGCGAATTGGTGACCGCTTCTCTGCCAATGCAATTTCCTAGTCTCCAATGATCAGTGATCACCTGCCACCGGATTGGGAATTTTTGCGAAATGAAATTGACGAAATCCAAAAAATAATCGGCAAAGAATTTATTCCTATAGAGAAGTTTGTTTTAAGAGCTATCCAAGAACCTATATCAAAGGCTAGAGTCGTGATCATTGGTCAAGACCCTTATCCAAAGCCTGAAAATGCAATCGGCTTAGCTTTTTGTGTTCCTAAACTAATAAAAAAGCTACCTCCGACCTTGCAAAACATCTTGAAGGAACTTTCAAGTGATCTGGGAATACCAAAGCCGACTAATGGGGATTTATCTTCATGGACGCAGCAAGGAGTTATTTTGCTCAATCTAGTCTTGACGACAAAACCAGGAGAAAGTTTAGGTCATGAGAATGTTGGTTGGCAGAACGTAACTAAAAGGATTGTGGAAAAGTATCGAGACAATGGATGTGTATTCATACTTTGGGGAAAGCAAGCACAGTCCTTGGAGAAGATGATTCCAAGTGAACAAAGAATCTCTGGTGTACACCCAAGTCCACTCTCGGCCTATCGTGGATTTTTTGGCTCAAAACCCTTTAGCACTGCAAACTCCATGTTACTTAAGCTTGGTCTTTTGCCAATCGATTGGAAAATTTAACAATAAGGTTAAGGTTTATTGCCACCGAATTTCCAATGAATAAGGCAAATATTGCAGTACCAATTCCAGCAGTTCCTCCAAGGGCCCAGCCACTTAGAAATGCCGCTATCTCTATCCCAAGTCTAACTCTTGCTACTCGAACACCAGTTCTGTGATGAAGGGCAGTCATCAATCCATCGCGCGGACCAGGTCCAAGGCCGCATGTTATATATAGAGCGCTTCCAATTCCGACCAAAGCAACGCCAAAGAAACAATAGAGAATCTGAAGGAGAAGATTTGAATGCATTTGTGGAAAGTAATTCACTCCAATCTGTATTGCTATTGCTATGAAAAGAATATTCATTAAGGTTCCAAAACCTGGCTTTTCACGCAGTGGCCACCACAATAAAAGGACTAGTGCGCTGATACCAAATGTTGCAAGGCCTATTGGAATCCCAGTCTGCGCATTAATTCCTTGTGCCAAGACAGACCAAGGAGCATTTCCAATATGTGAATCTATGAGGCAAGCATCCCCAAATCCAAATATCAAAAGACCAAAGATTAAGATAGATACTCGCTTGAGATTTAGATCCCATCGACCATGGGCGGTCCAAGAAGTCCTTGGAATTGTTCGAGAGGGCTTAAAAAAATGCTTCAAACTTTGCAAAAACGAGGATTCACTCACTGTTAGAGTTTACCTTGAAAATAGAAAAGGGTGGCTACTTTGATGGGTCTAGGCACAATTATCAATATATCAACCATTCTAATCGGTTCAATACTTGGCTTGGCAATTGGTTCTAGATTTAAAGAAAATACCCGCGAACTTTTAATGATGGTCCTAGGCTTTGTCTGTTTACTAAATGCAGCCGATTCAATCAAGTCTCTTTGGTCTTCAGATCTGATTAGCGCTCTTCCTAAAGGTTGGCCCTTGCTGGTTATCTTGGCCTCGTTGCTTTTAGGCGCCCTAATTGGATTAGGTTTGAAAATTGAAGAACGCCTTGATTCTTTTGGAGAAAATCTTAAGAGTCGTTTTGATAAAGGTGGCTCAAACACTTTTGTGGAGGGCTTCGTTAGTACTACCTTGATTTATGTAATTGGACCGATGGCTATCTTAGGATCAATAAGCGATGGTATGCGAACTGGGATTTCACAATTGGTTCTTAAAAGCATTTTGGATGGGCTAGGTGCAATAGCTTTTGCTGCATCACTTGGCTGGGGCGTAGCGCTTTCAGCAATTCCTGTGGGCATCTATCAATTTTCATGGACGGCGATTGGCGCAGTGTTAGGTTCTGTATTGCCTAGCTACCAAATTGCTGCAATGACTACGACCGGGGGAATCCTACTTCTTGGTATCGCCTTTAGGTTGACCAAGATTAAGCAAGTGCCGGTTGGTAACTTGTTGCCGGCACTTTTCTTGGCGCCAATAATTGCTGGCGTAGTTCATATCTTTAATTAGAACTTACTAGCCTCGATAACAAAGCGATACTTAACATCACTTGCAACAGTGCGCTCATAAGCTTGATTGATATAGGAAGGTTCAATTACTTCAACATCGCTAACAATATTGTGTTCACCACAGAAATTAAGCATTTCTTGCAGCTGTGGAATACCACCAATCATCGAACCAGCAAGTGATCTGCGGCCGTTTAGTAGGGTTGGAGCGCTGACCGAATACGGCTTTCCAGGTAGTCCTATTACGACCAATGTGCCATCAAGCTTGAGCAATCGAAGATAATCTTCAATGTTTATGTCAGCAGAGACGGTATTCAGAATTAAATCAAAATCTGCGGGCGTCGTTTTTAGAACTTCTGGATCCTTAGTAACTATGAAATCGTGTGCACCCATTGCTTTGGCATCTGCCTCTTTATTCGGAGAGTGTGAAAATACTGTTGTGTGAGCTCCTAGTGCCGCCGCAAACTTTGCTCCCATATGGCCAAGACCACCAAGACCGATGATTCCAACTTTTTTACCGGGTCCGGCGTTCCAATTTTTCAATGGCGAGTACAAAGTTATTCCAGCGCATAGAAGCGGAGCAACCCCCGCTAAATCCAGATTAGCTGGAATTTGGACGGCGTAGTCTTGATTTATTACAAACTTATTGGAATACCCGCCTTGGGCAACAGTCTTGCCATCGCGCTCATAGCCGTTGTATGTACCAGTCATTCCGTCGGTGCAATATTGCTGCAAACCATCCTTGCAAGGTTGGCACTTACGACAGGAATCGATGAAAACGCCAACGCCAACGCGATCTCCAACTGCAAATTTAGTTACATCTGATCCAACTGCGCTAACAATGCCAGCTATTTCATGGCCTGGAACCATAGGGAAGATTGCAGGACCCCACTCTTCTCGGGCCTGGTGAATATCAGAATGGCAAATTCCTGCAAATGAAATATCGAGTGCAATGTCATCTGAGCGCAATTCCCTACGTTCAAAGTCGAATGAAACTAAATCCTTATTGGCCTCAAGTACGGCATATCCTTTAACCTTCATTACGCTCCTTATTGGATTAGTGATCAACCGTTGAATGGTAGTGGGTCAAAAGCGGCAGTTCTGGATTCCTTCGACGTTACTTTGCGCATATGGTGGCGTCGACAAAGAACCTCGTATCCGACCTCAGCCTTTGACGATACGTCGCCAACTACAACCTGTTCGCCCTCAGTGACCATAACACCATCAATAGTTCGGGCATTGTGGGTTGCTCGCTCGCCGCACCAGCAGAGAGCTTCGACTTGCAAAGTCTGGACTCGATCAGAAAGTTCGACCAAGCGGGCAGAACCCGGAAAAAGTTTGGTTCTAAAATCAGCCAAAATTCCAAAGGCGAAAACGTCAATTCCTAAACCATCAACGATTCGAGCAAGTTGTTCGATTTGTTCAGGGGTATAAAATTGCGCCTCATCGCAAATAATAAACTCAACCCGTTCGCCACCAGACAGTTTTTCCACTACGTATTTGTGAAGATCTAACCCGGTCTCAACCTCGATAGCGGCGCTTTGAAGTCCCAGACGCGAGGAGATTTGCCCCTTACCTGAACGGTCCTGATTAGTAAATATCAAGCCAGTTCGACCCCGGCTTCGGTGATTATGGGCGGTTTGAAGAGCCAGTGTTGACTTACCACTATCCATAGTTCCGCAGTAATAGATCAACTCAGCCATGATTTAAGCGCACCATTTTCCGGGAAGGAGAGTTGGATCTTACTTGTGTCCGAGAGGGGACTTGAACCCCTAAGCCCTTACGAGCACTAACACCTCAAGCTAGCGCGTCTGCCAATTCCGCCACCCGGACAGGTGTTGTAGCAGGGCAAGGATAGCAACAGTGTCGGGCTTGGCACAATTAAGATGTATCCATGAGCGAATCTGCCAACACATCTACCCAAGGTTCTTTGATCGATGTAGATCTCCTTGAATCTGAGTGTATTTCTATTTGCCAAGAATTGATCCGAATTCCAAGTGTTAACTGGGGCGAGGGTAAAGGAGATGAACGAGCAGTTGCGCAATATGTCGCCGATAAGTTGTCTGAAGTTGGAATTGATTCTGAATTAATTATCACCGGGGAAAATCGGGTCAATGTTGTAGCCAAAATTGCCGGAAGTGATCAATCAAAACCAGGTCTAGTTGTACATGGTCATCTAGATGTTGTACCAGCAGATGCAAAAGATTGGTCAGTTGATCCATTTTCTGGCTTAATCAAAGATGGCTACATCTGGGGTCGTGGCGCTGTAGATATGAAGGATATGGATGCGATGATCATCGCGACAGTTCGGGCGTGGAAGCGCGTAAATTATGTGCCTTCTCGAAATATTCTCCTTGTATTTTTTGCCGACGAAGAAGCTGGTAGTGAGTACGGTTCTAGGTGGTTAGTTAAGAATCGTGCTGAACTCTTTTCTGGTTATACAGAGGCTATTTCTGAAGTGGGCGGTTTCTCGGTAACGATTACTGGAGGACACCGCCTCTATTTCATCGAGGGAGCACAAAAGGGAATTAACTGGCTTGAGTTAACAGCCAAGGGAAGCGCAGGTCACGGTTCCTTCATCAATAGTGATAACGCTGTGAGTAAATTGTCCGCGGCAGTTGCTCGCATAGGTGCACATGTCTGGCCTGAGCGGGAGACTAAAATCGGTGGAAAGTTCTGGCCAAAAATCGCCGAATTGGTTGGTGAGAAATATGATCCAACAAATATTTCACCTTTGTTAAAACATCTCGGGGGAGCCGCTCGTATGATGGGCGCGACAGTTAAGAACACGGCAAATCCAACGATGCTCAAAGCTGGATATAAGGCCAATGTTATTCCGCAATCTGCGACAGCTGTAATCGATGGTCGATTTCTTCCAGGATTTGAAAATGAATTATTGGAGACGTTGGGGCAACTGGTAGGTCCAGAAATTGAGATCTCGGTGCTCGTTCGAGACAAAGCACTAGAGGTTGAATTTGAGGGCCCGTTGGTTGATGCAATGATTGCTGCAATCAAGAAATTTGATCCCGAAGGAATTCCAGTTCCTTATTTAATGAGCGGTGGAACAGATAACAAAGCGCTATCAGATCTTGGAATAATTGGATACGGATTTAGCCCAGTTAAGCTTCCGTCAGAACTAGATTTTTTTGCCCTATTCCACGGTGTCGATGAACGGATTCCTGTTGAAGGGTTGAAGTTTGGTGTTAATACTTTGAATCATTTCTTGCAAAACATTTAGTAATCCTTAAACAGCGGAAACTTCATCCAAAGCAGCTCGTACTTGATCTGGCAATAAAATCTCTTCAACGGTTAAGATTCCTCGCAGCTGGGCGGCGGTTCTAGCTCCAACTATTGCACTACTCACACCTATCCCATCTCTAACCCAGGAGAGGGCGACTTCAAGTGGTGAATAACCTAATCCTTCGGCTGCTACGCACACCGCATCAACAATTCTGCTAGACCTTTCATCA
This sequence comes from uncultured Actinomycetes bacterium, assembly GCA_903822245.1. GTDB lineage: Bacteria > Actinomycetota > Actinomycetes > Nanopelagicales > Nanopelagicaceae > AAA044-D11. The sequence continues at coordinate 1,866 of CAIJOE010000078.1, read as the reverse complement.
AAGTATGGTGAAACAAACCCCGAGAAATGAGGACTGGCTCCTCTGGAATCAGAAGGGGTGCCACCTCGGTATTTACCTGTTAGGACTCCGCGACCCAAAGGTGACCAAGCTAGCGTTCCGATATTCATCTCCGAACAAGCTGGCATTATCTCATTTTCAATATCTCGATTAAGTAATGAATATTCAGATTGAATAGAAACTATTTGAGCCTTTCCAAATAGTGGATTTTGCAATGTTGATGCTCTGGCCAATTGCCAGGCTGCAAAATTGGAAACCCCAACATACCTAGTTCGCCCCGAACTCAATGCAATATCCATCGCAGAGAGGGTCTCTTCTAATGGAACATTTTCATCCCAAGTGTGTACCTGCCATAAATCAACACTTTCGACTCCGAGACGATTGAGTGATTTATCCAAATCTGCAAGCAATGAAGTCCTTGAATTGTTTACAACCCGCTCACCGCTTGCAAAAGAAATACCTGCTTTGGTAGCAAGAAGGAGATCATCCCTAGCAACTAATGTTCCAAGAAAGCCTCCGATAACCCGCTCGCTATCACCGTCTCCATATACGGCCGCGGTATCTATCAAGTTCCCGCCGGCATCTAGAAAGGTCTTTAGCTGATCGGCAGCCTCATGTTCATCTGTATCGCGACCCCAAGTCATTGTTCCTAAAGCAAGCCTCGATACGCGAAGACCCGAGTTTCCCAGCGTGCGCAATTCCATATCGAAACCCTAGCAAGCAGCCCTTTGAATACTCGGTAACCTAGGCTCGTGCGCGCCCTTCCGATTAGATCTGGTAGTAAACCAGCTGTTATCTACTTAGTGCGCCATGGGCATTCAACTGCAAATTTGAAGGGAATTTTGGCGGGGCGAGATCGTTCAATTCATCTTTCCCAAAGAGGCCTAAGCGAAGTGGCTCTTTTGGCTAAGCGATTAGAAACAGTCAAATTTGCGGGTATTTACTCCAGTCCACTACCTAGATGTATTGAAACCTTAAGTAGCGTCTTAGAGACTCGATCAAATCTAGAAATTGAGTTGGTGGATGATCTAATTGAAATGGATTACGGGAAATGGTCGAGCAAAAAATTAAGCACCTTATCAAAGAAGTCACTTTGGCCAACAATTCAAAAGAATCCTAGCCAAGTTCGTTTCCCAGATGGTGAAAGTTTTGCCGAGATGAACGCTCGTTCCACGTCGGCAGTGTTGAGACTTGCAAAACCTGGAAAAAATATTTTGATCTGCTCTCACGGCGATGTAATTAAAGCTATTTTGACCAACTTACTAGGTTCCCACTTAGATAATTTACAACGAATCGGTATCGATCCAGCCTCTATTTCGATGATTTCACTTGGTACCCGTCCGATCATCCATTCCATGAATGACACGAGCCATTTACAAGCCAGCAAAAATCTAGATTCAAGGGCGACACTAGGTGGCGGTTCTGGTGGCCTGAAAACATGAGTAGTCGAATGATCTTCAATCACGAAAATGCTGATCGCTTTATTGTGGGCACAGTAGGAGCGCCGGGAGAGCGAGCCTTCTTCCTACAGGTGACTTCAGAAATTGGAAGCACCACCGTGGCGATCGAAAAGAATCAAGTTGCCGCTGTCGCCGAACGCTTAAATGAACTTATTGCCGAATTGCGAAGGAATAAACTGGCCAGCTTGGATGAATTGGGTCTTGCTAGTTTAAATGATTATGCTCCGCTGGATTTTCCTATTGATGAAGAGTTTAAATCCGGAGTTATTGGTATTTCTTGGGACCAAGATCAGCAACGTATTTGTGTTGAAGTACAGGCTCTTACCGATGGGGAATTTGATGATCTTCTCTCGGAAGATGAAGACCTAAACGAAATTGAAGATCCACC
>CAIJOE010000077.1 GCA_903822245.1 uncultured Actinomycetes bacterium | reverse complement strand
TCGGCGCCATCTAATGGGAATAGACCAGAGAAAACCATTGGAACTGGATCTTTATAGCCAGAAAGGGCGGTCTTAGCTGGATTGTGATAAGTCGTAATCGTGTCACCAACACGAGATTGGCGAACATCTTTAACGCCGGTAATTACATAACCTACTTCACCAACACCAAGTCCCTTTGAAACAACAGGTTCTGGTGAGATTACGCCAACTTCTAACATCTCGTGGCGAACACCAGTTGAAAACATTTGGATTTGGTCTTTAGTAGAAAGATGACCATCAACAACTCGAACATAGGTAACCACACCACGATAGGTGTCATATACCGAGTCAAAAATAAGTGCACGTGCTGGGGCTTGTGGATCGCCAACTGGTGCTGGGATCTGAGCGCAAATTTGATCGAGGAGTTCTATAACTCCATCGCCCGTCTTGCCAGAAACTCGAAGACAATCTTCTGGTTCACAACCAATTAACTTCGCAAGCTCGGCAGCAAACTTATCTGGCTGGGCCGCTGGAAGGTCAATTTTATTTAGAACTGGAATGATGGTTAGGTTGTTCTCCATTGCAAGATAAAGGTTTGCAAGAGTTTGAGCCTCGATTCCCTGTGCGCAGTCAACTAAAAGAACTGCACCTTCACAGGCGGCAAGTGATCTTGAAACCTCATAAGTAAAGTCAACGTGTCCAGGAGTGTCGATCATGTTGAGGATATATTCCTGGCCATCTAGGCCTGAGCGCCACGGCAGGCGAACTGCTTGTGACTTAATTGTTATTCCTCGTTCGCGTTCGATATCCATGCGATCTAGATATTGGGCACGCATATTGCGCTGCTCTACAACTTCAGTTATTCCGAGCATGCGATCAGCCAAAGTAGATTTACCATGGTCAATATGGGCAATGATGCAGAAATTGCGAATTTGCGCCGGATTTGTCGACGCTGGTTGTGGTGCTTTGGCTAAATCAATGGCAGGCATGAAACCTAACCAACCCTCTTAAGGAGAACTTCTTGATTACTTAGAAGCTTTGTTAGCAGCCTTAGCCATTGCTGACTTACGGTTAGCTGCTGCATTCTTATGTAGAACGCCATTTGAAACTGCCTCATCTAGCTTCTTTGAAGCAACGCGAAGTTCTTGTGCGATTGTGTTCTTATCGCCAGCAGGTAGCGCATCGCGGAAACGGCGGATCGCGGTCTTAATAGATGAGCGAGCAGACTTGTTGCGATCTTGTGCCTTCTCATTGGTGCGAATTCGCTTGATCTGCGACTTGATATTTGCCACTTGGAGCTTCTCTCTACTTGATAACTAATTGTTCAAAATTATTGAACTTGGCTGAGCTTCTCTCAGGCAGATGCGTAGGTTACCAGCCAGCCTACTAAGGCTCAAACTCGAGCGGTTATGCTGATAATTGCCCGCTCTAGCGAGTGAATTGGGTCTACTGCCGCGCCCTTTATATCGGCATCTGCTTGGGCCACTGCAACCACCGCTCCAGCCAAAGTCGCTGGTGTCCAATGAACTAATTGCCTTCTAGCCTTATCAATCTGCCAGGGTGGCAATCCCAGTGAAGAGGCAAGATCAAAAGATTTCACTCCTCTAGATGCACCAGATACTTTGGCAAGAGTTCTAAGGGAGCCAGCAAGTGCACTTGTGATTAATACTGGGTCAGTTCCAGTATCCAACGCATTTCGAAGTGCCAGCAAAGCTAAATCTCTTTTTCCATCCATGGCCGCGTCTGCCACATCAAAACCGCTTGTTTCAACGCGGCCCTGTTGAAACTTTGCCACCGCAGCTTCATCAATTTCTTTTCCTTGCTCAGTATCTGCCGCCAGTTGGGATATCGCCCCGCTCATCTCGCGTAGATCACTTCCAAGTGAATCTAATAATGCTTGAACCGCATCTGTAGAAACTTTGCGACCAAGGCCCTTGAACTCACTTCGAATAAAATCAGATTTTTCGCTATCTTTCTTAATTGCATCACAAGCAATCACTTCTGGTTTTTCTTTCTTAATCTTATCCAGTAGCGCCTTGCCCTTAACTCCCCCTTTATGCCAAAGGATTAGGTGGACTCCATCTTCTGGATTGGCTAGGTAGGTAGTTATTTCCTCACCAGCTTCAGCAATCAAATCTTGAATCTCTCTAAGAACTATTATTCGTTCTTCACCAAATAAAGAAGGCGCTAGGGCATCAGTAATCGCACCAATCTCAATTTCATCGCAATCTAGTTGGGTAACAATGGCAGCTGGGGATGCTTTAAGGATTGCTGTGATAGCGCGGTCAGCAAGAAGTGACTCTGAGCCTTGCAATAACGTTAGCCCCACGAAATATTCCACCAATCACTTTTCTTAGTTCTGATCCTAAGGGCTTTATCCACGGCTATGGCGCCATCTAGATCAGTCCGTCTAATTTTAATTCCTCTTTGCGAGAGCGCAGCAATCGTGGAAGGGGCTGGATGGCCATAAGAATTTCCCGCCCCGACGCTAATTAGCGCCAACTTTGGTTTTAGCCGATCAAGCAGTGGCAGGAATTGGTAGGCCGATCCGTGATGGGCAACTTTTAAGATATCTACATTAGATATTTCATTGGCGCTAAGTAGCGCTTCTTGCGCCGGCGGCTCTAGATCTCCCGGGGCAAAGATTCGAAGCTTTCCAACCGTGATTAGCAAAGCAATGCTCGAGTTATTAATGCTGGATCCATCACCAGGCATTGGCGCAAAATTATCTATCCAGGTATTTGGCCAAAGAACTTTGATTAATACCGGCCCACGCGCAGAGGTAAAGGCAACTTGCTGACCCTGATGCACTTCTTGGTGTGAAATATTTCCAAGTTCACCCAAAACAAGTTCTTTCTCATTTTTAGGTTGCTGATAATTGCTAAGCCAAACATTTCCAACTTTTCGCCTGTTTAATACGCCAGATAGCCCAGCAACGTGATCGGCATGGAAATGGGTTAATACCACAAGTGGAATCTGTCTAATTTTAAGTGAGCGCAAACATTTATCCACTAACTTTGGATCGGGACCAGCGTCAATCACAATGGCCTGATCTTGACCCAGATTTATTACCAGCGCATCTCCCTGGCCAACATTGCAATTAACAACCTCCCAATCTCTACCGGGCCACTGTGAATTAACAATTATCAACCCAAGTGAAGAGAGAATGAATGCTGCTATCACTAACACTTTCCTAAAAAAGCGAAATGCAAAGAGGATAAAAAGGATTAACCCTGCCCCCAGATAGCTTTTGGGTAGTTGAATAACAGGCAGGCTAGAGGCTTGCTGGGCAATAATTACAATCAATTTTGAAAATGGGTTGATTAGTAGCAAGGCAAAGTGAGTAACTTGTGGAAAAACTGGCGCAATAAGGGCTGCAACAAATCCCACAACGGTTATTGGTGCGACGACCGGTGCGGCTAGAAGATTTGCTGGGATTGAGACAAGTGAGAACGTTCCTGAGATAGCGATAATAATTGGCGTGCACATTATTGTGGCCGAGATAGGAATTGCCAGAAGTTCGGCCAATTTTTCATGGCCAAAACGTTGACTAAAGAAGGTTTCGATACTTGGGGCAAGTAACAAGATTCCGGCAGTAGCACACACCGAAAGGGCAAACCCTGGATCGGTGGCTTGAAAAGGATCTACTAAAACTAAAACTCCGATTGCCATTCCAAGAGAAGAAATGGGATTTGAGCTTATCCCCCGCACCTTTGCAATAAGTAAAACAGCGCTCATGACCGTAGCGCGCAAGACAGAAGGTGAGGGTCGAACTAGAAAGATAAATCCAATTAAAACTAGTGAGGTAAGAATAATTCGAGCTCTTTGCCTTCTAAAAAACCATTGCGATAGCCAGAGAATAAACGCGGCAACAATCGCAAAATTTGCGCCACTAACCGCAGTTAGGTGCGTGAGCCCAACTCTTCTCATCTTGACCACGAAGTCAGCACTTTCAAGTGAGGTATCACCAAGGACTAAGCCTGGAATAAGTGCCCCGCTTTGATCACCAACCCGACTGGCTTGGATTCTAAATTTGTTTCGAGTATTGCTGGCAACTCGTTGAATCAAGCTCGCACTATGAAGTCGTTTGACTTCACCCTGAACTGAAAAAAGTGCTGCCACTTTGCGTTCCTTGGTCGCAATAACTTTGCCCATAACTTCAATCTCTTCACCAGGGATAAGTGCAAGCCTCTTGTGACTAGAAATACGAAGCGGAAGGCGAATTCGATATCGCTGGGAGTTGAGGGTAATAATTTGTGAGGAGACTAAGACTGAATAGCTTTGGGGCAGTCTTCTAGAACCAATAACTTTCTGGGCGCTTTGAGTTGGATCACTCTTGACCGTTGCTACAAGAGTTAATTGCTTGTTGGTATTTAGATAGCGAACAAGCAGATTATGTGAAAGGGCAGCCTCCCGAATTGCGCTGCCACCAGCTCCGGTAAGTAGCGCAAAGATGAGAACTAGCGCCATGGAAAGATTGCAAAGAGAGCTGCGCCCAGCCAAATCGCGATACCAATGGCGAAAAGCCTTAGATCTTTATTAACGATTGGATCTCTGCAAATTTACTTGCTCCCATGCCAGGGACTTTGCGTAATTCATCTAAAGTCTTAAATAGTCCACTTTTTTGGCGAAAAGCAATTATCCGATTTGCCATTACTGGGCCAATGCCGGGAAGTGAATCTAATTGCGCCAGGGTTGCAGTATTTATATTTATTGGGCCAGAGGCAATCTTGGTTTTTGTTTTTGCACTCTTACCACTTGATAGGACCACTCGAGGAGTTCCAACTATTAACTGTTCCCCATCACTTAAAGTATGAGCCAAATTTATATCACTTAAATCAACTCCAGGCTTGGCTCCACCGGCAGCCGTCAATGCATCGATCGCTCTAGATCCAGCTGGTAATTTATAAACTCCAGGCTTAGTTACTTTTCCCGCCACATCTACAACGACTATTGGGGCAAGCACCGGTTCTTTAGGAAGGGTGATGATTGGAATTGGGGCTGCCTGAGTTTGACCACCCTGGGAGAGTGCGAAAAAGATGCCACCAACAGCTAAGAACCCAGCAAAAACAATCAAGATGGCTTTTTGTTGCTCTTTGCTAAAACCAATTTCAAAGTATCGGTCTTGGACTTTACCCAGGACTTCTTGAGCGCGCTCGATAATCATGAGCGAAACTTAGAACTTTTATTGAGTGATTAGATTACAAATTCTTGAAACTGTGAATTAAAGAACGATGTTTACAAGTTTTGGCGCCCTGGTAATAATCTTCTTTATATCCCCACCAGCAATTGCCTTAGCGATAGCGCTGTTTTCCATGGCGAGTTTTTCTAGATCACTATCTAAAATATTTGGCGATACTTCAAGGCGATCCAAAATCTTGCCATTAACCTGCAAAATTGCGGTTACTGAATCAGCTTCAAGTAAGGCAGGGTCAATAATTGGCCAGCCAGCCAAAGCAACTGCTGGCTTATGACCTAAGTTTTCCCACATTTCTTCAGCCGTAAAAGGAGCAACTAGCGAAAGGGAGATTGCTATTGCTTCAGCTGCTTCACGAACTGCTGGATCTGCGCTTCCGCATCCACTATCAATGGCTTTACGCGTGGCATTTACTAATTCCATTACGCGGGCAATTGCCACATTAAAACGGAACGACTCAACAGCAAAAGAGATGTCATGCAGTGATTTGTGAGTTACTTTGCGAAGAGCTAGGTCACCGGTCTTGAAATCTACTCCTGGCTTACTTGTCACATCCCCTGAGATCCGCCAAGCACGATTTAAGAACTTAACTGAACCGCTGGGTGAAACATCTGACCAATCAACATCATCTTCAGGTGGCCCAGCAAATACCATTGCTAAACGAATTGCATCAACACCATGTGTGGCCAACTCATCAGAGAGGCGAACAAGATTGCCGCGACTCTTTGACATCGCCGAGCCATCCATCAAAACCATTCCTTGATTTAGGAGTTTGGTAAAAGGCTCTGTGAAATTTAGATGCCCTAGGTCATGCAATACCTTGGTGAAAAACCTTGAATAAAGCAGATGCAAGATCGCATGGGTAACCCCGCCAACATATTGGTCAACAGGCAACCAGGTTTCAACTGCCTTTTTATCAAATGCCACATCGTGACGATCAGTGCTGGTATATCGAAGGAAATACCAGGAAGAATCAAAGAACGTATCCATGGTGTCAGCATCGCGCTTTGCAGGAGCGGCGCACTTTGGACAGGCAACATTTACCCAAGTGTCAATTGCGCCAAGTGGTGATGAACCTTTTGGCTTTAAATCAATTCCAGTTGCATCGGGTAGCTCTACCGGTAATTGATCTTGTGGAACTGGCACTTCACCGCAACTTGGGCAGTGAATAATTGGAATTGGAGTTCCCCAGAAGCGTTGGCGAGAGATTAACCAATCGCGCAAACGGTAATTCTTTGCAGCAATGGCTTGGTCTTTTTGTGCAAGTTCGGCAACGATTTTGGCAATCGCCTCGCTCTTATTCAAACCATTTAATGAGCCGGAGTTAATCATCTTTCCATCCCCGCCGGTGGCAATGCCGCTCACATTTGGATCTTCCTCGCCGGTCTCAACAACTACCTTTACTTCTAATTTCATTGCTCTAGCAAAATCTAAATCGCGTTGATCATGAGCTGGAACGGCCATGATCGCACCAGTTCCATAATCTGCTAAAACGTAATCACTAGCCCAAATAGGAAGCTTTGCTCCATTTACTGGATTTATCGCAAAGCGGTTTAGAAACACACCACTCTTAGGTCGATCTGTTGCTAAGCGATCGATATCTGTAGCGGCTTTGACATTCTCTAAATATTTTGCGAATTCACTTTCAACGCCAGTTCCCTTAACCAATTCGCCAGCAAGTTCAGAATCGGCTGCAACGACCATAAAGGTTGCGCCATAAAGGGTATCTGGTCGGGTGGTATAGATAGTTACCGGCTTATCACGGCCTTCAATTACAAACTTCACTTCAGCGCCCAGCGAGCGACCAATCCAGTTTCGCTGCATCATCAAAACTTTTTCTGGCCACTGACCTTCTAGTTCTGACATGTCATCTAATAAGCGATCTGCATAGTCGGTGATCTTTAAATACCATTGATTTAACTTCTTCTTGGTTACTGCGCTATCACAGCGTTCACAAAGCCCGGCAACTACCTGCTCATTGGCAAGAACGGTCTGGCAATCTGGACACCAGTTAACCGCTGAATCTTTACGATATGCCAAACCCTGTTTATATAGCTCAAGAAATAGCCATTGGTTCCATTTGTAATACTCTGGATCGCAAGTGTGAAGAACTCGATCCCAGTCAAAAGAACATGCAAAGCGGCGCATCGAGGCCTTCTGTACTTCAATGTTTTCATAGGTCCAGGCCCTTGGATCAGCGTTTCGTTTAATTGCTGCATTCTCAGCCGGCAAACCAAATGCATCCCAACCAATTGGATGCATAACATTGAACCCTTTTTGAATCCAATAACGTGCAATCACATCACCTAGTGCATAAGCCTCAGCATGTCCCATGTGTAAATCACCAGAAGGATAGGGAAACATATCCAAGACATACTTCTTTGGACGAGGATCATCGGCACGGCCAGATTTAAATGGTTCGATCTGATCCCAGATCGGTAACCATTTCTCTTGGACATGTTGAATGTCGTAGGCCTCATGCATGGGTTGAATTCTCCCATGTAACTTGGGTCAACTCTTCACTTACTGCCCATAGATTGGCAGCTAGTGTCTGGTCATATGCCAATGCACGTGCCCGAGTTAATTTAGGTGTGCCCCTCATCTCAAATGCGCGATTTGGCCCAATATAAGAGCTACCAATTAGGTGAGGAAATGTTGCCGCTGCCAAAATCGGCAATGTGCCCATTTGTGCACTTTGTGCAAACTTTGAATTAACAAATTCGTTTAATTTACCTTCTAGTTTCTTTCCCGCCATTGCTGGACCAACAGAAAATAGGTTTGTTGCCGCCCAACCTGGGTGGGCTGCTAGTGGCATAAAAGCCCAACCATTTGCAATTCGGCGACGTTCGACTTCTGCCGTAAATAAAAGATTCGCTAATTTTGAAGCGCCATAAGCAGCCCACGGCGAATACTTGCCCACACCAAAGCAACGATCTCTAATATCATCTAAAGATCCCGAACCAAAAGCGCCCATACGGTGGGCTTGGCTTGAAACACTTACTAATCTGGAACTAATTCGATCTTTAATCAAGCCAGCAAAGGCGAAATGACCAAGGTGATTTGTTCCCATTTGCAACTCAAAACCATCTTTTGTGGAGGTATATGGAGTTGCCATAACACCCGCATTTAGGATCACAACATCATATTTCAAGGGCTCATTAACCACTGTTTTTGCAGCGCTTCTTACAGAGGCTAGATCCGTTAAGTCCATTTCAATAATATTTATCTTTGGGATTCTTGATTTAACTATTTCAGCTTTTTTTAGGTCTCTTGCCGTGATTGTTACATCAGCGCCTTTACTAGAAAGTACTTTGGCCGCTTGAAAACCCAAACCGCTTGTTCCACCAGTAATTAAATACCGCTTGCCAGATAGATCAGCAATATTTGATTCGTTCCACCCTTGCGGAATGGCTAAATTAGATAGATAGCTCTTTTTCTCGTTATCCAATTTCAATCTTTCTCTTCATGTGGAGAAACTATTGTGGAGATAAGGGGAATCGAACCCCTAACCTCTTCCATGCCATGGAAGCGCGCTACCAATTGCGCCATATCCCCTAACTACAGGCCGACCTTATCTCAGTTGTTGGTCTCATCGCCAAATACAGGTTCTGGGATAGAACCGGCATTGTGTTCAACCAAGGTCCAAGCACCTGCAACGTGGTGATTTGGTTCTAATACCGACCAGCAGGCATTTGAAAGACCACCAAGTGAAGCCCAATTCTCATACGGAAGTTGGAGCATTGAGCCCAATAAACAACGAGCTGCCCCACCATGTGAAACAAAAACAATTGTCCCTGTTGGCTTTAAAAGTGCACGATCAACTGCGGCGCGCGCTCTAGTTGCAACTTGTAAACGAGTTTCACCAATCTCACCGGCGGCAACATCTTTTCCGCTTATCCATTTAGTAAATCTTTCACCATCTTCAGCCTTGTTTTGCTCACCAGTCTTGCCTTCCCAATTACCACCATTGGTCTCGCGCAGATCAGGATCAATTTCTAACTCAATTTTTGTTAAATCAACTAATGCTTGCGCAGTCTGCTTGGCCCGGCCAAGATCACTTGAAATAATTCGAGTTGGATTCATGCCAGCCAGAATCTTTGCCGCATGAGTAACTTGGTACTCGCCTACCTTATTTAGTGGAATATCTGAATGGCCTTGAAAACGATTTATGACATTCCAATCGGTTTGGCCATGGCGCCAGATGACTAATCGGACAGATGCAATTTCAGACACTATCTAGCCTCAGAAACCTTAAGTTCAATTCGTGGACAGTAATTCCAAAGTCGATCTAGCATGTAGTAATTACGAAGTTCTTGAGTCTGGATGTGAACTACTAGATCTGAGTAATCTAAAAGAATCCAAGCGCCCTTTCCTTCACGACGAATTGGCTTCTCACCAATCTTGGCTAGCTCTTCAAATACGGCGTCAGCTATAGCATCAACCTGAATATCGGTTTGTGCTGTGGCAATTAGAAAAACTTCAGAAAGAATTAATTGCTCAGTCATATCCAAGGCCAATACATCAGTTCCTAGTTTTTCAACAATTGCCTCGGCGGCCTTCTGAGTTAAATCGATTACTTGCTTACTTGCTGCCATATAGGCCCCGCTCTTTGATGTATCCCATAACTGATTTAGATAGGGCTTGTGGATTGAATGTGCCTTTTGCTAGCTCTTCCCGAACTTTTGTGGCTGAGATATCTAGAGCTTGGATTTCAACTTCCTTAAATTCAGACTTGCTTTCACCAGGTCGCTTGACTACTAAAACATCGGCCATTTTCTTTAAATCCTCTGCCCGCTTCCACTTATCAAAGCTAAATGCAGCATCAGTGCCAATTATTAGTGTGAACTCATCCTTTGGAAAGAAAGCCTTTAGAGATTGCAAAGTATCAAATGTATAAGTAGGTCCCTTGCGAGTTACCTCAATATCTAGAACAACTGTTTTATCTTGCGCCAAATCTGACAGGTCATCAAGTGCGCGCTCACACATGGCCAAGCGCTCCTTTGGACCAGCAATTGCTTTATTAATGCGCATATATGGATCACCGGAAGGAATCACCATAATTTGATCAAACTTATTTGTCAGCGCTTCAATGATGCGAAGGTGACCTAAATGCGGCGGATCGAATGTCCCACCGAGTATGCCTACTTTAGAGATGAGATCAGTCCCGGTCTAAGCGAAGTACTAAGTAAAGAAGCAGTGAAAGAATGCCAAAGGCAAGCAAACCAAAGAATGCAGGTGGCGCTGAAAGGTGTCGAACACCCTCTGCTGCCAATTGAGTAGAGCGAATCATGTCCCGAACTTTACCCTAAAGCTGAAGGTCCTTTTGCAAGCAACAATTTGAATTCGTCCTCATTTAAGGTTCTAACTCCAAGCTCTTGCGCCTTGGCTAATTTGGATCCAGGTGCATCGCCTACGACTACATAATCAGTTTTCTTAGAAACTGATGAGCCACTCTTTCCCCCATGTGACTCTATGACTTCGGCAACACCATCGCGCGTGAAATCATTAAGCGAACCCGTGACTACCAATGTCAAGCCCAGCAATGTTTGAGGCGACGTGGATGCAACTGCCACCTCCACCAAATTAACCTTAGCTTTTTTCCATTTACTAATAATTTGCTTATGCCAATCAACTTCAAACCATTCGATAACTGAACCGGCAATTATTGGTCCAACTCCTTCGGTATCTGCCAACGCTTCCTCTGATGCTTGACTTATTGCATCAATGGAACCAAAGTTCTTTGCAAGAGCCTTAGCTGCAATCGGACCAACATGTCGAATTGATAGGGCAACTATCACTCGCCATAGTGGTTCAGATTTAGCTTCATTTAAGGCAGTCAAAAACTTGGTGGCATTAGCGCCCAAAGTTCCATCTTTTTTCAAAAAGAAATTCGACTTCTCCAAATCTTTTTCGGTCAAGGCGAATAGATCAGATTCATCAGTAATCAATTTATCTTCAAGCAAAGCCGCAGCAGCCTCATAGCCCAAGACATCAATATCTAAGGCCGCTCGTGAACCGATGTAGTAAATACGTTCCTTCAATTGCGCTGGGCAACTCTGGGTATTAGGACAGCGGATATCCACATCGCCTTCTGACATGGCGCGCAGCTTTGAACCACAATCTGGACATTTAGTTGGCATTACAAAAGGCTTTTCTGAGCCGTCTCGTTTTTCCACTAGCGCGCCCAATACTTCCGGAATTACATCTCCGGCTTTTCTAATAAGAACAGTGTCGCCAATCAAGATTCCTTTTCGAATTACTTCAGAAGCGTTATGCAATGTGGCATTAGTGACCGTTGAACCAGCCACCTTAACCGGCTCCATAAATGCAAAAGGTGTTACTCGCCCTGTTCGGCCAACTGAGACTCTGATGTCTAATAATTTGGTAGTTACTTCTTCTGGTGCATATTTATAAGCAATAGCCCACTTTGGGGCCCGAGAAGTGAAACCAAGTTCCTCTTGAACTGTTAATTCATTTACTTTAATAACAATGCCATCGATTTCGTGTTCCACATCATGGCGATGCTCTCCATAGTAGGAAATAAATTCTTCAACCTCTTTACGGTCTGCAACTACTTTATAGCGTGAGCTAGTTGGAAGCCCCCATCCTTTTAAAAGTTCATATGCACCAGATTGAGAATCGAAAGTTGCGCCCGCTTTTGCACCAATTCCATGCACCACCATAGAAAGTGGCCGACTTGCTGTAACTCTGGGATCTTTTTGTCGAAGCGATCCTGCTGCAGCATTTCTTGGATTTGCAAAGCGCTCTTTACCTAGCTCTTCTTGCTGGTCATTAAATTCATTGAAAGCTGCAATCGGAAAGAAGACTTCCCCGCGAACTTCCAATATCTCTGGAAATGACTTTCCTTTTAGTTCATGGGGAATAGCAGAGATTGTCTTTATATTGAGCGTTACATCTTCCCCGGTTGTGCCATTACCCCGAGTAAGAGCCCTGGTTAGTTTTCCTTTTTCATACAACAAGTTGATTGCAAGGCCATCGACTTTAACTTCACATAGCCAAGAGTTTTTAACTTCAGCCTTTGCAATTCGATCAAACCAAGTAGCCAGCTCATCGCCATCGAAGACATTATCTAAACTCATCATCTTCTCGATGTGATCGTGTTGGGCAAATGTTGTGGAAAATCCCCCACCTACTTGATCAGATGGTGAATCAGGCAACTTAAATTCTGGATGAGCTGCTTCAAGTTTTTGTAAATCTTTTAGTAGTGAGTCGAACTGAGCATCGGTAATCGTTGGCTTATCTAGGACGTAGTACTTAAATTGGTGATCGCGAATCTCATCGCTTAGTTGCGCGATTTTTCGACGGATCTCTTGACTCACAGGTAAAACTTATTCGGTACGTGAGACAGTCGCAGAGCCGACGACCCGATCGCCATCGTAAATAACTAACCCTTGCCCAGCAGCCAAGCCAAATAGCGGCTCATCTAGTGAAACCGAGATCTCAATTCCATCGTGGGAATATGTGCAGGCAAGTGGTGAACCATGGGCCCGCACTTGGGCAAAGCCGCGATACTTTGTATCTGATTCTGGAACTGGACCACACCAGATTGCTCGATCCCCCACAATTGCATTTACGGCAAGAGCTTCATGATTTCCAACAACAACTGTATTTGTTTTTGGCTCAATCTTTAATACATAGCGTGGCTCACCGCCGCTGGCCGGAACTGTTAGCCCAAGGCCACGACGCTGACCAATCGTGTAGGTATAAGCACCATTGTGTTCACCAAGTTTATTTCCAGATTCATCAACGATTGAACCAGTCTCACTTCCTAAACGATCGCGAAGCCAGCCAGCGTTATCACCAGAGGGAACAAAACAAATATCGTGACTATCTGGCTTATTTGCCACATAGAGGCCACGCTTTTTAGCTTCAATGCGAACATCATCTTTAACGGTGTCACCTAGTGGAAAGTGTGCGCCGGCTAATTGATCAGTATTTAAAACTGCCAAAACATAAGATTGATCTTTTCCTGGATCTACCGCTCGAAACATCATTCGACCAAGTTCGGTTTCTTGCATCTGGGCGTAGTGACCTGTGATCACACCATCAAAGCCAAGATTCTTTGCGCGATCTAAGACGGCCGCGAATTTAATCTTTTCATTGCATCGAAGGCACGGATTTGGTGTGCGCCCACCGGCATATTCAGCCAAGAAGTTTTCAACTACACCTTCGTGAAACTCTTGTGCCATATCCCAGATATAAAACGGGATTCCTATTACATCAGCGGCTCGGCGAGCATCATGGGAATCTTCAATAGTGCAACATCCTCTAGCGCCAGAGCGATATTTCTGTGGATTACTAGAAAGGGCAAGGTGCACACCAATAACTTCATGGCCAGCATCTACTGCACGTGCTGCTGCCACAGCAGAGTCCACGCCACCGCTCATTGCGGCAATTAACTTCATTACGCCAACCTACTAACATCTAGGGCTTTGCGAGCTCGTTGGATCACGCTTGGCAACACACTTATTACTTGATCAATTTCGCTTTGTGTATTGGTAACCCCAATTGAAATTCGAAGTGAGGCATCTGCTTGCTCCTCAGTAAGTCCCATCGCAACTAAGACATGGCTTGGTCTTGGCACACCGGCGCTACAGGCAGAACCAGCCGAACAAGAAATACCTTCAGAGTCGAGCAGCAATAACATTGCATCGTTTTCAGTTCCTGGAAAAGTAACATTTACAATTCCAGGTAAAGCAGGATCAGAAATGGAATTAATTGTGCAATCTGGCACAGCCTTCTTTAATTCACTTATGAAGTAATCACGTAGTTTTCGCACCTTGGTGAAGTTAAGGGTGCGATTTTCTAAGGCATAAATTGCCGCTGCTGAAAATCCAATTATGGCTGGGGCATTTAGAGTGCCACTTCGGATCTCACGCTCTTGTCCCCCGCCATGCAGAATTGGAACTAAATCCAATCCGCGCTTTAAAATCAAAGCCGCAATACCAAGTGGGCCGCCAACTTTATGAGCACTTATGGTCGCGGCCGTAAGGTCTAGCTTAGCGAAATCAAAATCAACTTTGCCAAAGCTTTGAACCGCATCAGTATGCACTGGAATCTGGCCGGCTAATTTAACTACCTCAGCTATTGGTTGCAGAGTTCCCAGCTCGTTATTGGAATGCATAACCGAAATAAGGGCAATCTCACTACCGCGATTGGCAATTAGATCCTTTAGAAAATCCAAATCAATGAAGCCACTATGGTTTATTGGAACAAGAACTTGCTCTGCGCTCTCATGCTCAACTAGCCACTGGATTGGATCCAAGATGGCGTGGTGCTCAAAGGCTGAAGTAACAATCACTTTTCGCTTTGGATTAGCGGCAATCGCCTTCCAATAGAAGCCTTTAATTGCCAAGTTGTTTGCCTCAGTACCCGAGCCAGTAAAAATAACTTCACTAGCTGATGCACCAACTAATTCAGAAAGGGCATGGCGGGCATCTTCCACATCTTTTCGAATGGCTCGACCATGATTGTGAACACTTGAAGCATTACCTAAATTGCGCATTGCCTTGGTAATGGCATCGATTGCGACCTCATTAATCGGCGCTGTAGCAGCGTGATCAAGATAAATGGTCATGCCTTAAGGATACTTAAGTTTTGGTAATTACTTTTTAGCGGCAATAGCGGCTGTGGCAGCCGGTAGAACATTAAATAAGTCCCCCACAACGCCGTAATCAGCCAATTCAAAGATCGGTGCCTCTGGATCTTTGTTGATCGCAACGATCAATTTGGATGTCTGCATTCCAGCGCGATGTTGGATTGCACCAGAGATTCCGCACGCCACATAAAGCTGGGGGCTAACTGTCTTTCCAGTTTGGCCAACTTGGTGGGTGTGTGGATACCAACCGGCATCGGTGGCCGCTCTAGAAGCGCCAACTGCGGCGCCTAATGAATCAGCAAATGCTTCTACTGGCTTGAAATCTCCATTTGTTCCCCGGCCACCAGAAACCACAATCGAAGCTTCAGTTAATTCAGGTCGGCCCCCTTTGGCGGCAGGTTGGCTGGAAGTAACGGTAGCTAGCTTTGCCATATCAGAGATCGTAGGAGTGAAATCTTCTTGAGTTGGTGTGGCACTTGCAGCAATGACTTCAACGGCATTAGAGCGCAAAGTAATAATTGCCGTGCCATGGCTTACATTTGCGTGCACACTCGTGCTGCCACCAAAAACAGATTGAGTAGTGATCAAATCAGCATCAACATCAATCGCATCGGTGATGATTCCAGAGCCACTAATTACCGCTAAGCGGCCAGCTATTTCTTTGCCTCTAGCACTAGAGGTAATTAAGACTGCGCTAGCTGACTTTGTGGTTATTAGTTGCGCAAGGCTTTCAGCAATAGGGGCTGGTGAAAACTTTGTGGCATCAAAGCCGCCAACAACTACAACTTTATCAATTGCATATGCCCCAAGCCCAGCAACAAGAGATGGATCAAATACAACTGCGATAACTTCACCGATTCTCTTTGCAAAAGTTGCCAGCTCGCCAGTTGATTTCGCTACTTGGCCATTTGCACCATCCACCAAAATTAATACGCTCTTCATATGACTCTCTTTTCAGCCAAGAAATCCACTAGTTTGCTCCCACCATCGCCACTATCTTCTACCTTTATTCCAGCGCCTCTAGCTGGGCGAAGTAGCGCATCTTTAACATTTGACCAAGCGGCTTTGCCGCCAACCTCACTTGGGGTAATTCCCAAATCAGAAAGAGACTTGGCTTGGATGCTCTTTTTCTTGGCCGCCATAATTCCTTTAAAGGATGGATAGCGCGGTTCATTAATCTTTTCATTAACGCTAATAACTGCCGGGAACTTAGCTGACATATTTTCAATACCTACTTCAGTTGCCCGCGCAATCTTTACTTCACTTAGCCCAACATCAACTGCCACACTTGCGGCAAAAGTTAATTGCGCCCAACCAAGTCTTTGCGCCAACATGGCGGGCACCACGCTCATGCGAGCATCAGTTGATTCAGTGCCACAAAAAACTAAATCAAAATTGCCACTCTTTATTACATTGGCCAAAACAAGTGAAGTTGCGAGCGCATCTGATCCCGCCAGCCCATCATCAACCACGTGAATCGCCTCATCGGCCCCCATTGATAAACCTTTTCGAATCGCTTCATTGGCGCGATCTGGGCCCATCGAAATTAAAGTAATTGTGTGACCACTTTCTGGGCCAGCTTCTTTGGTAGGTGAATTGGCCTCAACTATTTGTAAAGCTTGTTCAATGGCATATTCATCTAAATCATTTAAAACTGCATCAACCCCAGCGCGATCTAATACTTGGCCATTCATCTTCTTTTCAGCCCAAGAATCTGGCACTTGCTTAACGCAGACAGCAATTCGCATGGGGCAAATGTTACTGACCAGTAACCAAAACCGCTACCAATACTCGGTGGTATCCACCCGCGCGTCATAAACTCTCACCTGTGCTCGCCCTCCTAGCTCCAGGACAAGGTTCCCAAACCCCCGGCTTTCTAGCCCCTTGGTTGGAATCAGAGCTTGCGACCTCTCTTATTAACATCTGGTCAGATACAACTGGCTTGGACCTAACCAGACTTGGTAGCACTGCAGATAGCGATGAAATTCGAGATACCGCAAAAGCACAACCGCTCTTAGTTGCTGGCGCGCTTTTGAGCGCAGGTTGGTGTTTTGAAGGTGACTATTCAAATATCTCTTACTTTGCTGGTCACTCCGTTGGCGAAATTGGCGCAGCAGCCCTAGCTCAAGTTATTGACGCAACTACTGCGATGACACTTGTTCGTGCGCGCGCAGTGCAAATGGCAAATGCTGCCCAAGGATCTAATACTGGAATGTCTGCAGTTTTAGGTGGACAGCGTGAAGTTGTTATTGCCGCACTTCTTGGCCTTGGTTTAACCCCCGCAAATGAAAATGGCGCAGGCCAGATTGTTGCTGCGGGCGATCTAGACGCACTTGAAGAATTAGCCAAAAATCCGCCAGAAGGATCTCGCGTTCGCCCACTTGCAGTCTCTGGCGCGTTTCACACATCGACCATGTCACCTGCCGTGCCAGTACTAGCTGAGCTGGCAAAAAACATTGATGCCAAAGATCCGATCTTGCCTTTTATCTCCAATAAGGATGGCGCAATAATTGATGATGGCCGCGAAGTATTAGATCGCATCGTTGGACAAATTGCCGGACCAGTTCGCTGGGATCTGTGCATGGCAACGATGACTAAGTCTGGTGTTAGCGGAATTATTGAACTGCCACCATCTGGCACATTAGCTGGGCTTATCAAACGCGCAGAGCCAAATATTGAAACCTTCACGTTAAAGACGCCAGAAGATATTCCAGCGGCTAGAGCATTCGCAGCAAAGCACGGGGGTTTGTAATGAGCCTAAAGTTTGCATCAGAGAGTCAAAATGCGCGCATCCTTTCAGTTGGTGCCTATCGCCCACCTCGCGTAGTGCCAAACTCAGAGATTATTGGTCGAATCGATTCCACCGATGAGTGGATTCAACAGCGCACTGGAATTCAAACTCGCCATATTGCAGATTCCTCTCAGTCACTAGTTGATATGGCAACAATTGCCGCCGAGCAAGCAATTACTAGAGCTGGTTTAACCGCTAGCGATATTGACGCTGTCATCTTTGCAACTATCTCATACCCATACCAAGCACCATCTGCAGCAACTGAAATCTTGATTCGAATTGGCAATACCAAGGCCGCCGCCTTTGATATCTCGGCTGCTTGTGCTGGTTTTTGCTACGGCGTTGGAATTGCAAATGACATGGTTAGAAATAAGACGGCAAATAATGTTTTAGTTATTGGCGCAGAAAAGCTCTCAGATTTCACTGATCCAGATGATCGCGCAACTGCCTTCATCTTTGCCGACGGCGCTGGCGCAGTAGTAATTGGAAAATCGCAAGATGTTGGAATTGGGCCAACAATTTGGGGTGCTTCTGCTGAAACTCGTGAGGCAATCCTGTTAGAGCCGTCCTACCTAGATTACAAAAATAACCCTGGTAAAACAGATTTAGGTTGGCCAAATATTTCCCAACAAGGTCAAACTGTTTTCCGCTGGGCGGTCTATGAGATTGCACCAATCGCGCTAAAGGCGCTCACCGCTGCTGGACTTAGCGTTGATCAATTAGCTGCCTTCATCCCGCATCAAGCCAATGAGCGAATCATCGATTCCCTTGCTAAATCAATGAAATTGCCAGACACTGTTGCTATCGCTCGCGATATTCGCACAACTGGTAATACTTCGGCCGCTTCAATTCCCTTGGCGATGGACGCGCTGCTTGCACAGCGGCCAGATCTCCACGGGCAGAGCGCCCTTCTCGTAGGATTTGGCGCAGGGCTTGTCTATGCCGGCCAAGTAGTAGAACTACCACCCGCACCAAAGATTTAAATCGCAAACAACTAGAAATAAATAGGAGATAGAAACAATGGCACTAACAGTTGATGTAGTACTAGCAGGAATCAAGGAAATCGTTGTCGAGGTTGCAGGTATTGATGCCGGCATCATCGCAATGGATAAGAAGTTCACTGATGACCTAGATGTTGACTCACTGAGCATGGTTGAAGTTGTCGTTGCTGCTGAAGAAAAGTTCGGCGTAAAGATCCCTGATGATGAAGTAACAAAGATGGCCACCGTTGGTGACGCCGTTAACTTCATCGTGGCAAACGGAAAGTAAGTAAGCCTTAAATAATGAGCCGTCGTCGCGTTGTTGTAACTGGTCTTGGCGCCACTACCCCGCTAGGTGGAGATGTCCCAACTACTTGGGCAAATCTGCTAGCTGGAAAAAGTGGCGTTCGCCTACTTGAAGATGAGTGGGCTAAAGAAGCATCAGTTACCTTCGCTGCGCGCGTTGCCGTTGAACCTTCGCAAGTAATGGAGCGCGTAGAGATGCGTCGCTTAGATCGATCAGAACAGTTCGCCCTAATTGCTTCTCGCGAGGCTTGGAAAGATGCTGGTTCACCAGATGTAGATAAAGAACGCCTGGGTGTAGTAATTGCATCTGGAATCGGCGGAGTCATAACGATGCTTGATCAATATGACATCTTAAAAACAAAAGGTGCCCGCATGGTTAGTCCGCACACCGTGCCGATGCTGATGCCAAATGGTCCGGCGGCAAATGTTGGTTTGGAACTCCAAGCAAAAGCAGGAGTTCACACTCCAGTATCTGCTTGCGCCTCTGGCGCAGAAGCAGCAGGTTACGCACTTGAAATGATTAGAAATAATCGCGCAGATATTGTTCTCGCCGGCGGTGTTGAAGCAGCAATCCACCCTCTTCCAATGGCGGGCTTTGCTTCAATGAAGGCGCTTTCAACGCGCAATGATGATCCAACTAAAGCATCTCGTCCATACGATAAAGATCGTGATGGTTTTGTGCTTGGTGAAGGCGGCGGAGTTCTTGTCTTTGAAGAACTTGAGCACGCCAAAGCAAGAGGCGCAAGGATCTACGCAGAGGTAATGGGCCAAGGATTAACCTCAGATGGTTATCACATTGCTGCCCCAGATCCAGATGGTTCTGGCGTTACTCGCGCAGTTAAATTTGCTTTGCAAGATGCTGGTATTCCACTTTCAGAAATTGTTCACCTAAATGCTCATGCAACTTCCACCCCATCTGGCGATGTTGCAGAAGCTAATGCACTTACCAACGCCCTTGGCTCAGATATCTCTCACGTGGCGGTATCGGCAACTAAATCAATGACTGGGCACCTACTTGGTGGGGCTGGGGCAATTGAATCTATTTTCTGTGTATTAGCGATGTATCACCACAAGGCGCCGCCCACAATTAACATTGAAAACCTAGATGAGGCCGTAAAAGTAGATGTTGTGCGAGATGTGCCGCGCGATCTACCTGCTGGCTCAATTGCCTGCTTGAACGACTCCTTTGGCTTTGGTGGCCATAACGTCGTGCTGGTTTTTCGTTCTTACGAAGCCTAATTACTTAACTTTAAAACTCACTGAAACAGTCACTGTTACTGTCTTAGGAATAGTTGTCGTGTCATACATGCCACCAGCAGATGTATCTACTGAGTCTGGCGCAGTTACTTGAACTGGACCACCTGAGACTGCGATGACTGGGCCAAGAGTTGAACCAACTGCTTTAGTAATTGCCTGGCCACGAATCTTGGCATCTTTAGTAGCCTCGGCAAGTAATTGTGGGCGAAGATCGGCTAAGTTTGAAACATAATATTGCGGACCATAGTTATTTACATTAACTCCGGTTTGAAGAAGAGAACCTAGGTTTGCACTTAGAGCCTTTACAAGCATGACATCTTTAGAGCGAATTATTACATTGCGTGAAGCTTGGTAATTAAGCATCCGGCCAGTTGGATTGCCGTTGATGTATTCAGCCATTGCCTGGGTATTAACACCCCCGACTTCAATTCCATCGGCTGGGATGCCACCATCTGTTAGGTATTTCTGCAATTTAACAACACTTGCTTCAACTTTTTTCACCGCTGTTGCCACAGTTGGTGAAGTTTCCTGCACGAATAAAGTCCACGATGCGTTATCTGCCACAGCAGAAGTTTTTGCTTGACCAGTCACGGTAATTGAATTACCTGATTTGGCAGCCAGGCCAACACCAACAAGATTCATTCCTTGCACAAGTCCGCCAGAAATAATTGCAGCAGCAGCAATGGTTGCGATGTATTTACGCTTTTGATTTGTTGGGCTCATACCTAAATACTAACTACTTTTCCACTTTCTACCTCTTGAATTCCGCGCCGGTAGCACTCAAGCTCGCCATCCCAGGCAATTCCAAGTGCCTGATTCATAGCCTGCTTTAAGGATTCATAACTCTTATTGGAATCAAGGGCGGTTTGAATTCGATTCTCATGGATCATCACATCCCCAGTAGAGGAGGTAACAGCTTGATGTAGTCCAAGCTCAGGTGTTGCGCGATAGAGAACTCCTTCACCGCCTACTGTGGAGAACTCGCGAACTTCAAAGCGAAGGTAATGCCAAGACTTTAATGTTGCAGCAATCTTTGAAGCTACTGGTTGTAAATCTCGCCATTGCAATTCGGTGGCATGAGTTCCAGCAGCAAGTGGTTGGGCTTGCCAATTTAATTCAACTGGATAACCAAATATTTGATTTAGCGACCATTGGATATGGCGAAGCAGAGCCTTAGGAGCTGAATAAATCCGAAGATCTCCAGCAAGCAGTGAGCTACCTGTTGGTAGCAATAACGGTGTAGCCATGAAGTATTTCCTCATCAATCAAGCAAGGCTGCCTTGGTGCGACCTTCCCCAGTCCACCGCAGGCTCAATATGAGGTTAAAACCAACTTCTTGTAGCAATTATGTCCTTACCTACCGACATTTGGCTAGTCCCCACAAAGCCTAAATCTCAGGTTCAGTATTGCTAATTTTGCAGTTACACTTGGCAACAGTCCGACGCTTGGCAGTACCCGTTCACTCGGTAAATCTGTACAGAGGAAGACCGGTACCTAAGGAATTCTTAAGTACCAACATTTACCGTAAGGAAACAAGTTACATGGCAACAGGTACAGTTAAGTGGTTCAACTCTGAAAAGGGTTTTGGTTTCATTGCAGTTGATGGTGGCGGACAAGATGTATTCGTTCACTACTCAGCAATTCAAGGCAATGGCTACAAGTCTCTAGATGAGGGTCAAGCCGTGACTTTCGAAGTCGTACAAGGTCCTAAGGGTCCTCAGGCTGATGCAGTTAACCCTGCTTAATCGCTAACAGATTAGAAAGCCCCGCCAAGAAATTGGTGGGGCTTTTTTAATGAAATAAAAAATAAACTAGTAACCAACCTGCTTTGGCACATTACCGATCTTCTTCTCGAGAGATTTAACCGAACCAAATGGATTTAAATCCTTGCCAGCCTTCCAGGCATCTAGATATTTCCAGGGATAGAGCTCGCCTCTTCTAACCCACCAAATATTTGCTGGGGTCTGCCAACTAATTCCAAAGTGAACATGGGTACCAGTTCCCTTTGCATCCCCGCTATCGCCTACTTTCCCAAGTGGATCACCAACTGCAATACGATAACCG
This sequence comes from uncultured Actinomycetes bacterium, assembly GCA_903822245.1. Lineage (GTDB taxonomy): Bacteria > Actinomycetota > Actinomycetes > Nanopelagicales > Nanopelagicaceae > AAA044-D11. The sequence continues at coordinate 2,460 of CAIJOE010000077.1, read as the reverse complement.
GAAATGATCTCTGGATTTATATAGGAAAGATGCGATCCGTAATAGCGCACTCCATCATCACCAATCATTGATATTGAAAGTCCACCACGATCAGAGCCCTTATTTGTTGCCCATTTAAACCGATCTACTCTGTTGACTTCATCAATCACACCTGAGGTTGGTGCCACAAATGAACATCCTCTTGGCGCCAATATGTCTGTTGCAGGATAGTTGTGATGGGAGTGGGCGTAGGTAACTTTGCAACCTTGAACTGGGAAGGTGTAATTGGGCGCAGCCTGCGCAGGTGAGGTAACGGAGGTCACAAGGACCAAAGAAACTAACGCAGGAATACATTTCATAATACGCAGATTACCAACTGTTAACCTCAATGAAGTACCTTTCGGGGTAGCCCAAAACAGTAAAAATAATGAAAGACCGATATATAGGGAGAACTTTGTGTCAAAAAAGGAATTAATCGAAGGCGTAGATCCAAATCGTTGGCGCACCCTGTTCGTTGTCGCTATTTCACAATTGATGGTTGTTCTTGACTCATCAATTGTAAATATCGCAATTCCAAGTGCCAAAGTCGATCTACACATTTCCGATGCCAACCAACAATGGGTGATCACTGCCTATACCTTGGCATTTGGCTCCCTTCTACTTCTTGGTGGCCGTATTGGTGACTTCGTTGGTCGAAAGAAAGTCTTTTTAATTGGACTAGTTGGTTTTGCTGGCGCATCGGCCCTTGGTGGAATTGCATCAACCCAACACCTACTCTTTGCCGCGCGCGCTCTTCAAGGTGTCTTTGGCGCCCTTCTTGCTCCTGCTGCACTTGCAATCATTTCTGTTACTTTCACAATTCCTAAAGAACGTGCCAAAGCTTTTGGTGTTATCGGAGCAATCTCTGGTGGCGGAGCAGCAATTGGTTTGATCCTTGGTGGAACCCTTACCGAGTACTTCTCTTGGCGCTGGTGCTTGGGTGTTAACGTGCCAATCGCATTACTCGCCTTTGTTTTGGCTACAAAGTTTGTGCACGAATCTAAGGCCGCCGGTGATCGCTCCTATGACATTCCAGGTGTAATCACAGCAACTGCAGGTTTGTTCTCACTTACCTACGGCTTTAACCAAGCTGCAACCAAGGGTTGGTCAAATAGCCGCACAACTACATTTTTTGTGGCTGCAGCAGTTCTGCTTATTGCCTTTATTATTATTGAATCAAAGGTGGCCAACCCTTTGATGCCACTTCGGGTAGTAAAAGAACGTAACCGTGGCGGTTCATACCTAGGCTCATTAGTTGTTGGAGCAGGCTTGTTCTCGATGTTCCTATTCCTTGGACTTTACTTGCAAGTAATTCTTGGTTACAGCCCGCTTAAGTCAGGCTTTGCCTTTTTGCCATTCACGGCTGGAATTATCGTCTTTGCCGGTATCGCATCCCAACTTCTTCCAAAGTTTGGACCAAAACCACTTATGGTTCCTGGCTTAGTTGCTGCTGGATTTGGACTTCTCTTCTTATCTCGCATAACTCCAGAAACTTCATATGTGACTCATGTTCTTCCTGCCCTCTTGGTGATGTCTAGTGGAATGGCTCTTGTCTTTATTCCTCTTACTTCAACATCACTTCACGCCGTGAGCAATCACGACACTGGAGTTGCAAGTGCAATGGTAAATACCAGCCAGCAAATAGGTGGTTCTTTAGGTACTGCCCTTCTAAATACTGTTGCAGCAACCGCAACGGCTACCTACGCAACTGCTCACAGCAGCCTTGGAAAGATGACCCAACCATTTGCGATGACCCATGGCTTTACAGTGGCATTTAAGTTCAGCGCAGCGTTGCTCTTTGTAGGCGCAATCGTGCTCTTCTTCTTCATCAATATTGGCAAGGATTCACTTGTCGAAAGTGAAGGCGTAGTGGCTCACTAAAGAATAAGTTCAAAAAATGCCTAACTTCCTCGCGTAATGTGAGTGAAGTTAGGCATTACTTATTTACTCTAATAAAGTAGACCAGGGTATCCCGCAAGGGGCGGTAGCTCAGTTGGTTAGAGCCCCGGACTCATAATCCGGTCGTCGTCGGTTCGAGCCCGACCCGCCCCACCACTTTTGTTAATAATTTGGAGACCAAAATACTTTGGCCTTGTCCCACGTCTTTATCGCCCAGAGGGATATATCTCTCCAAAGCATCCTGGTCCAATCAGAAATATCTTTCCAGGCAACAACTAACCAATGACAAATATCTTTCCACGTGACTTGTACATATGGCCACCATTTATAGGTAAGTGAGTTCCAAGTTTCCCGTGGATGGTGCCAAGCATTTAGAACTTCAGTCACTGGGTTAAGTCCAAGTATTTGAAGCACCAAAACCAACAGAACCAAAAGCGATAAAATTATGTAGATGTATCGAAACTTGGGATGCTTGATATCAAAATATGGAGATTTTGAAAATAAATCAAGGACCGAATAAATGAAGGAAGGAATGGGAAGAAT
>CAIJOE010000076.1 GCA_903822245.1 uncultured Actinomycetes bacterium | reverse complement strand
CAGCGCCGATGAGATTTTTTTCAATTTTCATTGTAAGAATCTAGATTATTTGGAAGATTTGTGAAAGCATTTCCACTGAAGGGCAGGTTGGTAGAGCACGGTGACTTACTGAGCGAGTGCAAACGAGTTCAGGAAGGGCGGTTATTCAGACTTGAGCGTGAGCGAAAGTTGAATGACCCACTCTTAATCACCGGGTCGGGGGTTCGAGTCCCTCACAACCCACACTTTAATAATTATCAAAGCTCCAACTTCCTCTTGAGTACGAAGGTAAAATCTGCATCAGTAGATTCAAAGGAGCCTAGGTGTACGAAAAAGACGACGGCGAGTACCCGGCTTACGGTGAAGAACTAGTCCAGCCGCGTCGCAAGGCAAAAATCATTATTGGAGTGGCGCTGCTAACCTTTGCAGTAATTGGCACCGTACTTGCCCAGACAATTAATTTAAGTCCAAATGACCGAGTTGAATTCGGTCAAGGAATCGTGACTGTTAAAGCCTGTGACACATATATTTTCATTTCCTTAAATCCTTCAACGGCCACTTTCTCAGGCAATAGGAGTGATGGCTCGCCCTATGTAAATGAATCTCGAGTTAGAAGTATTCAGTTCTCTGGCCTTGACACCAAGGCTTGCGCTGGGCGCAAAGTTAAAGTCCAACTTTTCCCAACTGACTCCACAACAGTTCTAGCACTTTATACCGACTCTGGTGCGATTACCGTAGATAAAGCAACTTTGGTGATTGACCCTGATAAAGCAATGAGTCGCGCCGATGCTATTACTTTGCTTAACGGAGCTGGTCAAAATATTAGTTATTCAGATAGCTATCAATCCCTAGATTACAACCCAGAGACTGCCGTCTACACCCTGGCATTTTCAGAGCCATTAGCCCTGATGAGTGATGTGACGCGAATAAATGTTGAGACCTTACTTTCCTAAAAGGATTGCAGCAATCGAAGTAGTTTCAAGTCCACCGGATGTCACACCTTTTGCAAAACAATAAAGGTAATTTCCAGAGATTTTATCAATGTTTGACGCTGCAATTTCTAACTTTGACTCGGTCGTGGCAGTTGCTTCACTCAAAGACAAATATAACTTTGGATCAATAATGTCCGAACCGGTATTTGAGGGATAAGCAATCCAGGAAACGATAGTTCTGGCAACTTCTAGATCCCATTTCCAACCAGAGCAACTCAAGACTTGACCAACTTTGGGCACGCCGCCAATTTGGATTCCAGAAATTGTCGGTGAACTAAGTGAAACTGCGGCTTTTCCGATCACACTTGAAACTGGTGAAGCATATGATGAGCTAGAAGTAGAAGGTGAAGGATTTGGTGCTGGGTTTTCTTGGGAAGGTGCTGTAGAACTTGAACCGGAAGAATTCTGGCCACTTGGCGCAAGTGGCATTGGGGCAGGGGCAGGGGCAGTCTTAGTAGGAGTTGGCATTGGGGTCGAAGAAGTATTCGCCTTTTCTGGATTGGCAACGGTGCCAGGATTAATTGGTTTACCAGCACTGGCCACCACTGGCTTCTTGGTTGCAATAACCGGGGCCTTAGTTTTTGCCCAAATCAATTTCTTGCCAGATTTCAAGCAAAGATAATTTACGTTAGAAACTTTGATCTTCTGATTTGCACTCTTGCAGGCACTTCCAACTTTGGGGCTGGCGGCATTTGCAATACCCATGGGAGCGCCCACAAGCATCAAAGCAATTAGAGACGCCAAGAAAGGTTTCACAGTTGGATTCTTCTGTTTGTTAACCAATACTGCAAAAGCCAAAGGTGGGCTTTGAAAATTGCCCAAGTGGAGCAAAGCCCCGCTCTTAGGGCAGTCGATGAGCCTTAAAAACAGCCAATTCGGGACGCATTTGGATCACCTGATCCCTAAAGGGTCACTGGGCTGGCCAAGTGTTCGGTATCTACCTATTCGGTCTTTACACGCAAGTGACCGATGGGTCAATGCTTCATAGACTGATCTCCTACTCGCAGAAGCCTGAAAGCGAGTCATTTTTAGGGGTCAGAGAAAGGGTGAGATGCGGATGAAACTTTCTGCCCTGCGTAAATATCGATCTGAAATTCGATCCAACCTTCCTTTTTTCATTCGTAAAACTTTAGTTCTAACTTTACTTGTTGGTTTATTCCAATCTATTACACCCGCTCAACACGCAAGTGCTGCGACAAGTACTACTGCAGCAAATGGAACAACAGTCACAAATACCTACACCGACACAACAAAGGTTGAAACCTTTACTGTGCCAGCAAACGTTACTTCGCTGACTCTCACGGTAAAAGGCGCACAGGGCGCACAAGGCGGAACCGACTACGGCACTCCCCCACCTGTCGCTAGTTACATTGGTAACGTCACTGGAACAATTGCGGTAACACCTGGCCAAGTTTTATCCATTGGCGTTGGAAAAGGTGCGACGAACGCAAGTGGAATGGGATGTACCTGGTGGCCTTATGGTTTTGTAAATTCAGATCTTTACTACCGCTATGCATATGTATCTGTTGGCGGAACTAACCCATTTGGTGGTTACGGTGGTGGTT
>CAIJOE010000075.1 GCA_903822245.1 uncultured Actinomycetes bacterium | reverse complement strand
CATCCGAAAAATCATCTCTATTTTTGCCCTTGTTTTAACTCTGCTGACATCGCTGCTAACTGTGGAATCCGCAAATGCTAGCGTTGATGACAGTTGTGGTTTTGGGCAAGTAGAAGATGTTGACCCAAATACCGGTGACACGCGATTGAGTTACAACAGGATCGATCCTGGTTTCGTAAATCGGTTCCAGAGCCTCTTGCAAAGGGTTTAGAGCTATTTAATAAGGAAATCATTCTGAGTAATGGTTATGATCTATCAAAAGATCCGGGAATACTTTTTAGAATGGCAACACTTGCGGCCGAACGAGGTCTTCGAATTTCAATGGAAACGTTAGAACACGTTTCATTGAATTCCCCAGAAATTGCCGAACCGTGGTCCACGCAATCTCGGGAAGATCTCGTGGCATTTATCGGAGCGGGCACGATGATGATCGATGTATTCGAGTCAATCGATCAAGAGAACCTGATATCCCGCTGGATTCCAGAATGGGAGCATGTTCGGTTCTTACCCCAACGAAATGTTCTTCACCATCACACAGTGGACAGACATATGTTGGAAACCGCCGCTAAAGCCGCTGCGCTGACGCGACAAGTACACCGCCCTGATCTACTACTGATCGCCGCGCTTTTTCATGATTTGGGAAAAGGATTTCCCAACAAGGACCATTCGGATCACGGTGCAGAACTGATGTACCCCCTGGCACTTCGAATGGGTTTCACTGCTGCAGATGCCGAAATTCTTGCCTCCTTGATTAAGTATCATCTTCTACTACCCACCGTGGCAACACGCCGGAATATTGAAGATCCATCGACGATCGACTATGTCCTGAGTTGTGTAGAGAACGCAGAACGATTAGAGCTTTTACACGCGCTTAGCATTGCTGATGGAGAAGCCACGGGTAGGAACGCTTGGACTCCCTGGAAAGCTCAACTCGTGAAAGATCTAGTTACGCGAACCCTTTCGGCTATGAAGGGGATTACTCCACCTAGCCAGCCAGAACTCACAAGTACCCAGTTAGAAAGAGCAGCAACTGGTGAATTATCTGTTGACTTGATTGAGCGAGAAGATTCCCTCGAAATAGAGATCCTGGCTCCAGACTCAATTGGACTGTTGGCTGCTATAAGCGCGGTCTTCACAGTCATGAGACTAGAAGTACGATCCGCAAAAACACGGTCCATTAATGGCATAGCTGTTTCTCAATGGGTTGTGCACTTCGATATACACGTTCCGATTCCAACATTGGCCCGTTTAACAGATTCGATTGAGCGGGCTCTAGTAGGAACGGAGGATCTGCAGATCCGAATCGCCGAACGAATCCGCAATCATCAAAAGCATACGATGCGATCGGGCGTATACGTGGCGCCACCTGTAGTTTCTGCGATTACTCAGATAGTTACTGACGCGACAATCATTGAAGTTCGAATGCACGATCAGCCCGGCCTGCTCTACACGGTCGCAACGGCAATTTCAGAGTGTGGCGTCGATATAAAGGGGGCCATTGTGTCCACCCTTGGAGCAGAAGCATTTGACACCTTATATGTGACAGATCTTCATGGTGCGCCATTATCCGTAGATCGAGCAGAGCAGTTGGCGGCTGATCTGCAGGCTATTTTGAATGCGCGGGGATAGTACCCTTGACCTGTGTTTGATTCCCTGTCCTCAAAATTTGCTTCTGCCTTCTCTTCTTTGCGATCTCGTGGTCGGATCAAGGGTTCGGATGTTGAGAGCATCGCCGCAGAGATTCGACTGGCACTATTAGATTCCGATGTTGCTCTAGAAGTTGCTGACAGCTTCTCTCAAAAAATTCAAGAATTATCCTTGGAGCAATTGGAGCAGGTAAATAAAAGCGTTAATCCGTCACAGGGTGTATTCGATATTGTCAATAAAGAACTTG
>CAIJOE010000074.1 GCA_903822245.1 uncultured Actinomycetes bacterium | reverse complement strand
GAAAGTTTTACCATTTAGTGGTGGCTACCGAGTAATTATAAATACTCGCCAGGTAAAGCAATTGATCATTACATTGGCGCCCGATCGCTTAGAGATTTCAGATCGTTTTACACTAACCGGAATTGGTAAATGGGCCAAAGCCCGCAATATTCCATCGGTGGTTTTCAGCCATGAATCATTACGTGGGCTATTGAAAACATACCTGCCATTTAAATTAACAAAGTTTGTCAATTGGCATAACAGTAGATTGGCCAACCGGTTCACATCTGTAATTGCAACAACTAATTTTGCGGCCGAAGAGTTCCGTGAAATTAAGATAAAGAACCTGGCACAGATACCACTTGGCGTCGATCTTTCTGGCTTTAGTCCAAATCTCGCTAATCCACATATGAAGGAAGCGCTTTTGAAAGGTTCGCAGTATTTGATCGTTCATTGCGGTCGCATGTCACCCGAGAAGAAGCCACAGCGTTCGATTGAGGCACTTCGAGTTTTACGTGAAAAAGGTATTGACGCCAGATTAGTTTATGTAGGCGGCGGTCCTATGTGGAATAAGTTACGGAAAGAGGCAAAAGACCTACCCGTAACATTCTTAGGATTTATCGCTGATCGCAACAAAGTTGCTGAAATCTTGGCTTGCGCAGATATTTCTATGGCTCCTGGCCCAATTGAAACTTTCTGCTTAGCAGCTCTTGAGTCGCTCGCATCTGGAACACCCGTAGTTGCTTCAGCATCTAGTGCCGTTGGTGAATTCTTGCTAATTGATAGCCACGAACCAGTTGGTTTAGTTGCAGCAGATAATGGTCAGGATTTCGCAGCCGCAGTAGAGAAGGTACTTAGTTGGTCAAAGTATCGGAATAGCCTCGCTCAGGAATGCCACGGTCAAGCCGAAAATTTTCCATGGAGCTCAACAATTTCACTAATGCTCACTTTGCATGGCGATAAAGAGAAGTTCACTAAAGCAAAGCATCGGCTGCGAGCGGCTTAACATGAGCCAGGTTACGACTTTCACAGTGGTCGGTGATAGCGCGGCATCTGGAGTTGGAGATGCTTTACCGAGCGGAACCACATTTGGTTGGGCATATTATTTAGCTAAGAGTTTTCAAGACCCGCTAGTTTTTCTAAATGTCTCTCGTCCAGGTGCAAAATCGCAAGAAGTGCTAGAGGATCAACTTCCTAAAGTGTTAGTTCATAAACCTGATATTTGTGGGGTAATTGTGGGCGGAAATGACATGCTTCGCAATGGATTCAATCCAGCCAAGCTTCATAGTAATTTGCGCCAGACCTTAAGCCAGTTGCAACGTAATGGCACCACAGCTCTGATGTTGGAATTACACGACCCCACCGAAATCGTTCCGATGCCAAAACTTCTGGCCCAGGTTTTAAATCGACGAATCGACGCAGTAAATCAAGTTACTCGCTCAGTTGCTAATGAATATGGCGCAATTCTCGTCAATACCAGAAATATCCCTGATATTTATAAGTTGGAAAATTGGCATATCGATCGAATGCATCCAAGCAAACTAGGCCACCAAAGGTTGGCTGCAGAATTCCGAAAATTACTGATAGGTGCTGGTTGGCATCTTGACCAAGTAGATATTGAAAAAATTGGAAAACGCAATCGCAAAGAGTCTTTGGTCTGGTTACTGCGAAATGGCACACCTTGGTTTATAAAACGGAGTGTAGATCTTTTGCCAGCCGCTCTGATCCTGATGGCACTTGAATTAATAAATACCAAACTTAATCGAATTCCAGCGGTCACAAATGAGAATATCGCCTTTGCGAGTTTCTCAACTGCACAAGATATTGAAGAATTTGAGATAGATGAGTTGAGGGTCTCCTAGTAAATTCCCATATCCGTTGGCTTAAGGCAAGATAGAGCAATGCTGCCGGCGGACCCCAGATACCTAGGTGCCACTGTCACCG
>CAIJOE010000073.1 GCA_903822245.1 uncultured Actinomycetes bacterium | reverse complement strand
TCTTTGGTTCCAAGAGCAAGAACTCCACCTGCACCAACGTATGGACCTTCAGTTCCTTCACGAACGACGATGAAGTCAATTGAATCAGAATTAACAAGTGGTGAAGTCACACCTTTATGTAATTTGGCTGGGCGAAGATTGATGTAATGATCAAAAGCAAAGCGAAGTTTAAGAAGCAGACCACGCTCTAGCACTCCACTTGGAACACTTGGATCGCCAACAGCGCCAAGAAGAATTACATCCGCCTTAGCAAGTTCTGCGATAACTGAATCTGGCAGGGTCTCTCCTGTTTTGTGCCAATACTTAGCACCCAACTCGTAGTCAGTCTTTTTAAAGCTGACGCCATACTTTGCGGCGACGACATCAAGAACTTTAAGCCCCTCAGCAACAACTTCAGGACCAATTCCATCGCCACCGATGACAGCAAGATTAAAAGACTTAGACATTGATTATCCGATCAAATTAACTGATTGAACTTGGGTAGCGCCTGTCTCTTTCTTGAGATCAGCAACTACTTGGGCAGAAACAAGTGAGTCAACGGTAATTGCCATAAGTGCATCGCCACCTGCATTGGTGCGAGATACCTGCATTCCAGCAATATTGATATTTGCTTTACCAAGTGCGTTTCCAACAATGCCAACGATTCCTGGCCGGTCGGCGTAGCGAAGGAAGAGAAGATTATCGGTTGGTGGTAGATCTAATTCAAAACCATCAACTGCAATTATTTTCTCAACTTTACGGATTCCCATAAGAGTTCCGTTAACTACTAATGACTTTCCATCAGCGCATGCCACACGAAGTGAAATATAGCTGCGATACATCGGAGATTCTGGATCAGAATTAACTGATGAAGTAATTCCGCGAGACTCTGCAAGGGCTGGAGTATTCACATAAGTAATATCTTCTGAACCAACGGCAATAAGTGCACCTTTAAGTGCGCTCGTAGCAAGAATGGTTGCGTCATACTCTGAAATATCTCCACGAACTTGAACTTCAAGACTTGAAGGAATTTCACCAGCAAGTGCCGTAGCAATCTGTGCCATCTTTTCAACCAATGGCAAGCTTGGGCGGATTTCTGGATGAATTGCGCCACCCTTAACATTTACCGCATCAGGAACGAGTTCCCCTGATAGCGCCTTGCGAACTGAAACTGCAACTGCAATACCGGCGCGCTCTTGTGCTTCATCAGTTGAAGCGCCGAGGTGCGGAGTTGCAACGACGTTATCTAATTGGAACAATGGTGAATCGGTGCATGGTTCGGTTACATAAACATCAAGACCAGCACCAGCAACGCGACCTTCCTTCAGTGCGTCATAAAGAGCAGCCTCATCTAGAACGCCACCACGCGCTGCATTAATAATGCGAACACTTGGCTTAACTTTCTTTAGCGCTTCAACTCCAATTAAGTTTGCAGTTTCCTTCGTCTTAGGAAGGTGGATAGTTATGAAATCACTGACTTTTAAAAGCTCATCTAGATCAAGTAACTGCACGCCTAATTGAGCAGCGCGGGCTGGCTGAAGGTATGGATCATAAGCAACAACATTCATGCCAAATGCCTGCATACGAGCGGCTACTAATTGACCTATTCGACCAAAACCAACAATTCCCAAAGTCTTTTCAAATAGCTCAGCTCCGGTGTATTTAGAACGGGCCCACTTACCATTACGAAGGGCTGCATGAGCTGGAGAGATAAATCGAGCAGATGCCAATAGCAATGAGATTGCTAATTCAGCTGCTGAAACAATGTTTGAAGTAGGTGCGTTAACAACCATAACTCCGGCCGCAGTAGCAGCTGGGATATCTACGTTATCTAGTCCAACTCCGGCGCGCGCAATTACCTTTAACCCTTTAGCTGCAGCAATAGCTTCAGCATCCATCTTTGTTGCAGAACGAATTAAAACGGCATCTACGCCAGCGCCAAGTGCAGCAAGTAATTGCCCACGATCAGCACCATCGCAATTGCGCACTTCAAAATCTGGACCCAGCGCTTCTAGTGTTGCTGGGCTCAGTTCTTCTGCAATTAAAACGACGGGTTTAGCCACGCGCGGCAACACCTTCCTGATAATCATCCTTGTTATTGCCCTTTACCCAAGACATCATCTTGCGTAGCTCGCGACCTACAGATTCGATTGGATGCGCTTCACCCTTGGCACGTAGTGCCTTAAATTCTGGAGCGCCAGCATCTTGGTCTTCAATGAAACGCTTTGCGAATGTTCCATTTTGAACATCAGCAAGAACTGCCTTCATATTTGCCTTAACGCTTGGATCGATAACACGTGGACCTGATACGTAATCTCCGTATTCAGCTGTGTCAGAGACTGACCAACGCTGCTTTGCAATTCCACCTTCATACATCAAGTCAACGATCAACTTAAGTTCATGTAAGCACTCGAAGTAAGCAACCTCTGGCTGGTAACCAGCTTCGATAAGGGTTTCAAAACCATATTGAACGAGTTGTGATGCGCCACCACAAAGAACTGCTTGCTCACCAAATAGATCGGTCTCACACTCTTCGGTGAAGGTAGTCAGGATTCCGCCAGCGCGAAGTCCGCCAATTGCCTTGGCGTAAGAAAGTGTTAATGGCCAAGCATTACCTGTTGCATCTTGTTCAACTGCAACAAGAACCGGAACTCCACGACCAGCTGTGTACTCACGACGTACCAAGTGACCTGGGCCCTTCGGTGCAACCATTGCAACATCAACATTTGCCTCTGGTTTGATGTAACCAAAACGAATATTAAATCCATGACCAAAGAACAAGGCAGAGCCTGGCTTTAGGTTTGGCTTGATTGAATCGTTATAGATGTGGCGCTGGACGTGATCTGGTGCCAACAACATAACAACATCTGCTTCTTTAACTGCATCGGCTACTGAAAGAACGCGTAGTCCTTCAGCTTCTGCCTTTGCGCGAGACTTTGAGCCTTCTGCTAAACCAACGCGGACATCAACACCGCTATCGCGAAGTGAAAGTGAGTGTGCATGGCCTTGTGAGCCATAACCAATTACTGCAACTTTCTTTCCTTGGATGATTGATAGATCGGCATCTTCGTCGTGATACTGGGTTGCCACTTTGTTACCTTTCGTCGGTTTACTTGGTCGGGGTCAAACTGTTAAAACTAGTTAGGGGATGATTCTATTTTTTATCGCTTATCTTCTGAAATCGAGCCCGGATTTAAGCCTCTAGTCATCGCAACTAAGCCTGATTGGACCAATTCCTTGATCCCATATGGCTCTAGGACCCGAAGCAGGGCCTGGATCTTCTCAGCATTTCCAGTGGCCTCGATTGTGACGGCATCTTGTGCCACATCAACAACCTTGGCTCTAAATAGTTGAACTGTCTCTAAAACTTGAGAACGGGTCTTATCGTCAGTTGCAACTTTAACTAAGAGAAGCTCGCGCTGAACCGAACCGATTGGATCCATTTCGGTAATCGTAATTACATTGATCAATTTATCTAGTTGGGCAATAACTTGCTCAAGTGCGTGATCTTCAACATTGATAACAATTGTCATGCGAGAAAAATCTGGATTCTCAGTTGGCCCCACCGCAAGTGAATCGATGTTGTATCCACGACGCGAAAAGAGTGAGGAAATACGTGCCAAGACACCTGGGCTGTTTTCAACAAGAACTGAAATCGTGTGGTTCTTGCGAATTGAATGGCTAGATGATGGGGAGTCTGGATGTGATTGAGTCATTTTTATAGCTCCTGTGAATCCCAGATTGGCGCCAATGAACGGGCGTTAACAATCTCGTCATTAGAAGTTCCGGCAGCAACCATTGGCCAAACCATGGCATCTTTGAAAACACTGAAATCAACAACAACGGGGCGATCATTAATTGCCATTGCTGCTTCAATCGTTTTATTAACATCGGCCGTTGAATCGCAACTTAAACCAACACAACCCATTGCATCAGCCAGCTTTGCAAAATCAGGAATCCGCTTTGAATGTAATTCGGTATTTGAATAGCGCTCGTTATAGAACAAGGTCTGCCACTGGCGAACCATGCCCAAGCTTTCGTTATTGATTACCGCAACCTTGATCGGAATATTATTTAGTGCACAAGTTACTAGCTCTTGATTTGTCATCTGGAAGCAACCGTCGCCATCAATTGCCCAAACAACTTTATCTGGGGCTCCTACCTTTGCGCCCATGGCTGCTGGAACGGCATAGCCCATAGTTCCAAGACCACCAGAATTTAACCAGGTGCGTGGGTTTTCATACTTAATAAATTGTGATGCCCACATTTGATGCTGGCCAACACCAGCAACATAAATTGCATCCGGCCCAGCAATCTGGCCAATCCGTTCAATTACATATTGTGGTGAAACACTTCCATCATTTGGTTGATCAAAACCAAGTGGGAACCGTTCGCGCCAACCATAAGCCTGCTTTAACCAAGGAGTTAAATCAGGTTGGCTCTTTTTGAACTCATTCTTAATTGCTGGAATAAGTGCTTGAATCGAAGCAGTTAGATCACCGATTAGTGCCACATCTGCCCGGCGATTTTTACCAATTTCAGCAGGATCGATATCTGCGTGAATGATCTTGGCATTAACTGCAAATGTAGAAAGCTTTCCAGTAACACGATCATCAAATCGCGCACCTAAGGTAATTAGCAGATCTGCCTTTTGCAGCGCAGTAACAGCGGCAACAGTTCCGTGCATACCAGGCATGCCAAGGTGTTGTGGATGAGAATCTGGGAAAACACCACGAGCCATAAGTGTTGTAACAACCGGTGCGCCGGTTAGTTCAGCAAGTTTCAATAATTCTTTCTGTGAATTAGATTTGATTGCTCCGCCACCGATATATAGAACAGGTTGCTTTGATTCGGCGATGAGTCTGGCCGCATCGCGGATCGACTGGGCCGTTGGTTCCATAATTGGGTGATACCCACCGAGGTTTACGTTCTTGTGGTGAACAAATTCGGTCTTCATCTGCAGCGCATCTTTTGCAATATCAACTAGAACGGCGCCTGGACGTCCAGTTCCTGCGATATGAAAGGCCTCGGCAATAGCTTTTGAGATCTGTGAAGGATCAGTAACTAAGAAGTTATGTTTTGTAACTGGCATGGTGATGCCACGAATATCAGCCTCTTGAAATGCATCGGTGCCAATTGCGCCAGAAGCAACTTGACCGGTGATTGCAACAATTGGAACTGAGTCCATTTGGGCATCGGCAAGTGGAGTAACCAAGTTTGTAGCACCAGGTCCAGAAGTTGCGATGCAAACTCCAACGCGACCAGTTGCTTGGGCATAACCTGTTGCCGCATGGCCAGCGCCTTGTTCATGGCGAACCAAGATATGGCGGATCTTGCTATCAAAAATTGGATCATAAGCCGGCAAAATTGCGCCACCAGGGATACCGAACATCACGTCAACGCCAGCGTGCTCTAAGCTTTTCACGAGTGCACTTGCCCCCGTCATAATTTCGTTACTCATGTTGTTCATCTCCCTTCATTAGTAGTTCGCTAGATTGCGAATTTGATCTTCATAAATGCGAAACCCCTCAGTTTCCACTGAGGGGTAGCGCACGTCCTAGGCTTACCTAGATCGCGCGCTCGCTAATTACGACGACTGATGTCATGGGGTAATTCTCGCTTACGGGTGCGGGCTAGTCAATACTTAGACCCGAATAGAGAGGTAAATCTCAATATTCGATAACTAGCTACAAACAGCGCCCTTTGAAGCCGACCCAACAACCTTTGCATACTTGGCCAAAACGCCTCGCTTGTACTTATGAGGCACTGGGGTGAAGTGCTTACGACGCTCGGCCATTTCTGCTTCATCAACCAAGAGATCCAAAGCGCGGGTAAGAGTATTAATGCGAATCAAGTCGCCATCTTTAACAAATGCAATTGGTCCACCATCCACTGCCTCTGGAGCAACATGGCCAACACAAAGTCCGGTACTTCCACCGCTAAAGCGACCATCAGTCAATAACAAAGTCGTCTTACCCAAACCAGCACCCTTAATTGCGCCAGTGATCATCAACATTTCGCGCATTCCAGGTCCACCTTTTGGACCTTCATAACGAATAACCACAACATCACCAGCTTTGATTGTTCCGTTTTCCAAAGCCTCCATCGCTGCCTGTTCGCGTTCAAATACTCGCGCTGGTCCTTCAAAATGTTCGATCCCAACGCCAGCATTCTTTGTAACTGCGCCTTCTGGGGCCAGAGAGCCTTTAAGAATGGTAATTCCGCCACCGGCAGAGAGCGGTGACTTGATTGCGTGAAGTACTTCACCATCTGGATCTAGCGGTGTGATGTCAGCAAGGTTTTCGGCCATAGTTTTTCCTGTAACAGTTAGGCAATCGCCATGCAGTAGCCCAGCATCTAAAAGCGCACGCAACACAACTGGAATTCCACCAACCCGATCAATATCGGTCATTACATACTTACCAAAAGGCTTTAAATCTCCAAGGAGTGGAACTTTCTCGCTAATACGCTGGAAATCTTCCAAAGTGAGTTCAACTTCTGCTTCATTTGCAATTGCAAGTAAGTGAAGAACAGCATTAGTTGAGCCTCCAAGGGCCATAACTACTGTGATGGCATTTTCAAAAGCTTTCTTAGTCAAGATTTGACGGGTAGTAATTCCTTTTCGAATTAATTCAACAACTGCGGCGCCAGATTTAACTGCGTAATCATCACGGCGACGATCAACAGCTGCTGGGGATGCCGAACCTGGAAGTGAAAGTCCGATTGCTTCGCCAACTGCGGCCATTGTGTTCGCGGTATACATACCCCCGCAAGCTCCTTCACCAGGGCAGATTGCGCGTTCAATTTTATCTACTTGCTCCTGTGAAATTAGGCCACGAGCGCAAGCACCAACTGCTTCAAAAGCATCAATGATGGTTACATCTTTTCCATCAACATTTCCGGCCAGAGTTGTTCCGGCATAAACAAATACTGATGCCACATCAATTCTTGCCGCAGCCATCATCATGCCAGGCAGTGACTTATCACAACCAGCAAATGTGACCATGCCATCTAGGCGCTCTGCTTGCATAACTGTTTCAACAGAATCTGCAATAACTTCACGAGATACTAAGGAATAGTGCATACCTTCGTGGCCCATAGAAATTCCATCAGATACGGAAATAGTTCCAAACTGCATTGGAAATCCGCCAGCATCAATAACACCTTTTCGAGAGGCTTTTGCTAAACGATCAAGTGAAAGATTGCAAGGTGTGATTTCATTCCATGAAGAAGCAATACCAATTTGTGGCTTAACCCAATCATCATCACCCATGCCAACTGCGCGAAGCATTCCGCGAGCAGGTGCGCGTTCTAAGCCATCAGTTACTAGGCCAGAACGAGGCTTCATTGGGTTCTTTGGTTCACTCATTTAAGTAATTATCCCCGTCCTAGGTGTTTTAACAATAACTCTCTTACTTTTGCCGCATCTGCGGCTCCGCCCGTGGCCTTCATAACTGCGCCGATCAGGGCTCCAGCGGCTGGAATATTTCCACCACGAATACGCTCTGCGGTATCAGGTTGGGCTGCAATCGCAGCTTCGATTGCTGTCATAAGGGCAGAATCATCTGAAACAACTTTTAGCCCGCGCTTTTCGATAACCGAGCTGGCACTTCCCTCCCCCGAAATAACACCTTCTACAACTTGGCGGGCCAACTTGTCGGTTAAATCTCCCCCGACAATTAGGGCAATAATTTCAGCAACATCTTTAGAAGTGATCAGAGAAGTAGGTGCAACTTCCTTTTCGTTGGCAAGACGAGAAATCTCACCGAGCCACCAAGTTCGCGCGCGAGTTGGTTCGGCGCCTAACTTGATAGTTTCTTCAACCACATCTAATAGCTCCGCATTAACCAGTGATTCCATCTCTTTATCTGGGCAATTCCATTGCGTTTGTAAGCGCTTGCGGCGAACAGATGGCTTTTCTGGAATTCGAGTACCAAGCTCTTCGATCCACTTTGCATCAGGGGTCACTGGAACCAAGTCTGGTTCTGGGAAGTAACGGTAATCCTCAGCTTGTTCCTTGGAACGTCCTGGGCGAGTTTGTCCGCTCTCTTCTAGGAAGTGACGGGTTTCTTGGATGATGCGCTCGCCTGCTTCCAGGCGATTTGCTTGACGCTCAATCTCACCAGAAACAGCGCGCTCAACTGAACGTAGTGAGTTCACATTTTTAGTCTCACTACGAGTACCAAGTTTTCCAGAGCCAATTGGTGCCAACGAAACGTTTGCATCGCAGCGAAGTGAACCTTGTTCCATCTTCACATCTGATACGCCAAGTGAGCGCAAAATATCGCGAAGTTCAGTCACATAAGCACGGGCTACCTGTGGGGCATACTTTCCCGTTCCCGGAACAATACGCGTAACAATTTCAACCAGCGGAATGCCAGCACGGTTGTAATCCAAAAGTGAATACTCTGCGCCATGGATGCGACCAGTTGCCCCACCAACGTGAAGTGATTTTCCAGTGTCTTCTTCCATGTGAACGCGTTCAATCTCAACTCGAAAAACTTTCTGGCCTTCATCGGTCTGGATCTCAACATCTAAATAGCCATTTACACAAATAGGCTCGTCAAATTGTGAAGTTTGGAAATTCTTTGGCATATCTGGATAGAAATAGTTCTTACGTGCAAAACGGCTATATGGGGCGATTGAACAATTAAGTGCAAGGCCGATAAGAATAGAACTTTCAATCGCCTTAGCATTAACAACTGGCAGGGCGCCAGGAAGTCCAAGACACACTGGACAAGTCTGGGTATTTGGCTCAGCACCAAACTCTGTTGCACAACCACAGAACATCTTTGATTTTGTATTTAATTCAACGTGTACCTCTAAGCCAAGAGTTGGCTCATATTTAGTTGTGGCACCGGCGTAATCAAGAGTCATTACATACCGCCCAACTCTGGAATATTTGAAAGTAGTGGCTTGCCCCACTTTGAAAGTAGCGCTGCTTCAAGTGCGCCACCAACACGATAGAAGCGATCATCTTGCATCACTGGCGCCATGATCTGCATTCCAACTGGCAGGCCATCTTCCGGAGCTAAACCAACGGGCAGGCTCATTCCACCAATTCCAGCCATATTTACTGGGATGGTTGCAATATCACTTAAATACATCGCAACTGGATCATTGCTCTTCTCACCAATTTTAAATGCAGTAGTTGGAGTTACTGGCGAAACTAAAACATCTACTTGGGCGAAAGCTTTTTCAAAGTCCTGCTTAACTAGGGTTCTTACCTTTTGCGCTGAGCCGTAATACGCATCGTAATAACCAGATGAAAGAGCGTAAGTTCCTAGGATAATTCGACGCTTAACTTCTTTACCAAAACCAGCTTCACGAGTAATACTCATAACTTCCTCGGCTCCCTTTGAACCGTCATCTCCTACTCGAAGTCCATAACGCATTGAATCAAAGCGAGCCAAGTTAGATGAAGCTTCTGAAGGAGCGATTAAGTAATAAGCAGCCAGAGCATATTCAAAGTTAGGACAAGAGACTTCAACAATTTGTGCCCCACCAGCGACAAGAAGTTCTAGCGCTTCATTAAATCTTTGGCTCACTCCTGCCTGAAAACCAGTGCCGCCAAGTTCCTTAATTACCCCGATCTTCATACCTTTAACATCAAGCTTTTTTGCAGCAGCAACAACTTGTGGAACTGGAGCATTGATACTTGTTGAGTCGCGTTCATCATGTCCAGCAATCGCTTCATGAAGAAGTGCGGTATCTAAAACTGTTCGGGCGAATGGACCTACTTGATCAAGGCTTGAAGAATAAGCAACAACGCCATATCTGGAGACACCACCATAAGTTGGTTTAACTCCAACAATCCCAGTCAGGGCAGCAGGTTGACGAATTGATCCACCAGTATCTGTACCAATTGCTAACGGTGCTTGGAATGCTGCAACAGCGGCAGCCGAGCCACCACTTGAACCACCTGGAGTTCTAGTTAAATCCCATGGATTTTGTGTTGTGCCATAAGCTGAATTTTCAGTTGATGAACCCATCGCAAATTCATCCATATTTGTCTTACCAAGAATTACTACACCAGCTGCCTTTAGCTTTGCCACAACCGTTGAGTCATATGGCGGGCGCCAGTCTTGCAGAATCTTTGAACCTGCCGTTGTTGGAACCCCTTTTTGCGCCAAAATATCTTTAAGTGCCAAAGGCACGCCAGCAAGTGGTGAAAGCTTTTCACCGGCCGCACGCTTTGCATCTACGGCAGTTGCTTGGGCAATTGCACCTTGCGAATCAACATGAAGGAAGGCATGGACTTTGCCATCGACTGCCTCAATTCGATCCAAATGTAGCTTTGTTAATTCAACAGATGAAATATCTTTCTTAGAAAGAGCCTGGGCCATCTCTGTGGCGCTTGAATAAATAGTTGTCATTCTTCGCCCAAAATTTGTGGAACTTTGAATCGATCCTCGGCCTTGGCTGGGGCACCTGAAAGTGCTTCTTCATTAGTCAAACTTGGTCTGACAACATCTTCTCTAAAAATATTAGTCATAGCCAAAGGGTGTGATGTTGGAGCAATCTCTGCGGTGGCAACTTCTTGCACTCGCTTTACTGCTCCGAGAATATCTTCTAGCTCGGTAGCCATATGGTCTAGTTCATCTGGAGTCATCTCGACTCTAGCCAATTTAGCTAGGTGCGCTACATCATCACGGGAAATTGCGGCCATGTGCGCACTCTATCGTGGCAGGGCGCTTCCTAATAAATCGAAGTTATGCGCGAATCTGGCCAGTGCCAGTAACAATCCAAGTTGTTGTAGTCATCTGCTCAAGGCCCATTGGACCGCGGGCATGAAGCTTTTGATTGGAGATTCCGATTTCTGCGCCAAATCCCATCTGCTCACCATCAGTAAACCTAGTCGAGGCATTAACCATAATTGCAGCTGAATCTGAAAGTGCGATGAATCTCGAAGCATGCTCATCTGACTTAGTAATTATTGCCTCAGTGTGTTTTGTTCCATATTTTGCAATGTGATCTGCTGCAGCAAGGAGTGTTGGAACCACAGCAATATTCATTTCAAGAGCGTTGTACTCAGTTGACCAATTCTCTTGAGTTGCTTGATTCGTTTTAATTCCAAGTTCCTGAGCAATTTTTGCCGTCGCAGTATCAACATTTAGCACAACGCCTGCTTTAGCCAAACTAGCCAATACAACTGGTAGGAACTCATTTGCAACTGCTTGGTGGACTAAGAGTGTTTCTGCGGCATTGCAAACACTTGGACGATGCGTCTTTGAATTTATAACGATTGGCAAAGCAATTGATAGATCAGCATCCTCATCAACGTAAACGTGGCAAACTCCAGCCCCAGTTTCTATAGTTGGAACTGTTGAGTCATCGACTACGGTGCGAATTAGTGCAGCACTTCCGCGAGGAATTACCAAATCAACTTTGCCTCTAGCATGAAGTAACGCTTGAACAGTAGAGCGATCATCAGATGGAACTAGTTGAATTACTTCTGGTGATATTGATGTCTTAGCAAGGGCTCTTCGCATGACGTTGACAAGAACTTCATTGCTATGAGCCGCAGATGAAGAGCCTCGAAGTAGTGCGGCATTTCCTGACATCAGCAAAATTACCGCAGCGTCCACGGTCACATTTGGCCGAGCTTCATAAACCATTCCAACTACACCGAATGGAACTGTTAGTTGCTTTAAGTGAAGACCATTTGGCAATGTGCTCTCACGAATTGTTTTACCAAGTGGGTTTGGTAATTTAGAAACTTGGCGGGCACCATCTGCGATGCCTTCAACTCTTTGT
>CAIJOE010000072.1 GCA_903822245.1 uncultured Actinomycetes bacterium | reverse complement strand
CTTCACTTTGTAAAGCATCCGGAAGAACCAACAATGAACAAGGTTATTCGCGTTTCTCCTATTGATCAGACGACAAACCTAGGAATGAGAATTTGGAAGCCAATTAAAAAGGCTTTCCGCAAATACTTCTAATTCTTTAGAGTTTTTCCAACTGCTTTTATCTGCCAAAGCTTTAAAACCTGCTGAGTTATAAGTGACATCGTTGCTCTGGAATTCCCATCAACAGATGCGTAATCACAAGTCAAAGTTAGATCACAGCTCCAAGTCATTAACCCAGCATTAAAAATTGCCGATCCTGAAGGTGTTACGTGCCATGTTACATCTGCAACTGGGGTGGGTAGATGTGGGTTGGGATTGCTGTATTTAAGTAGACCTGAGAATAAAATATGAACATTCGGTGGTGTTGCCGCAATCTTTAAGTACTTATCCACCTCACTTTCTGGTGAAATTCCATTTATTGAAGAGTTGGCTGGAATCTTTAACCAACTTGGGATCGTGACTGCGTGCAGGCTTCCATATACGTGAACGCCACCAGCTTGGGTTCCAGTAAAGAGTGTGGCTGGATAATTAATAGCTGGGTAGGCAAACTTGGTTGAGACCAAATCTTTTTGGGTTACTGGATCTTCACGCTCATCGCGATAG
Organism: uncultured Actinomycetes bacterium; assembly: GCA_903822245.1. GTDB lineage: Bacteria > Actinomycetota > Actinomycetes > Nanopelagicales > Nanopelagicaceae > AAA044-D11. The sequence continues at coordinate 1,528 of CAIJOE010000072.1, read as the reverse complement.
ATCTCAATTTGCCGGTCTTGTCCTATCTTTGAAGAAGCTAAACGAACTTGCCAGACGCCAGTATTTCCCCCAAGAATTGCAATATTAATTCCTTGGTTTCTAGCAGCAATCATTGTGTCAAGAATTCTTCGAGTCATATATTCAGGATGGCCACCTAGAACAATTCCGTTATAGCTTTGGGTTATCGAAGGCCATTGATTCAAATCAATATCACTTACCTGATCGTAATTAATGCCATTTTCTTCTAAGAACTGAACTAGAGATAAGGCATCGCGATGAATGCTAAAGCCACCAGATCCGATCATTGGCCGATCAAGTGAAATTATTCGACTTCGATCTTGCCTTCGTTCAACGACAGTTGCGCCACCTCCAAAGTAGGCAGATTTTCCGCCGAATGAGTTATATGCGTTCCATGTGAGGAATGAGTGCATTAAAACCAATTTAGACATACCAAGCGGGCTTCTAACGACCAAAGGAGCTGCGCTCTCAATTTTTCCAGTATCTGATTTACTCAAAATTAAATAAAACCCCGGAATCCAATTTTTATCTATTGAAATAGTTGTTGTTGTTGACCAATTTGTGTCAATAAGTCTCGAAGGTGAACTTGAGACTCTAATGCCACGTTGCTTTAAGTCAAATGGCTTTGAAGTCCAGATACTTCTAGCGCCAGAACCGAGATACCAGCCAACTCTAATTGCCTCAAAAGTTCGTTTACCTTCATTAAAATCAAGTAAGCGTGAACCATAAAGTGATGCGTGAAGATCTAATTTATCGCCACAAGAAACGGAAGTTTTGTTTAACCAAATGGCGCTTCCCGATAGTCCGCGCAAACTTAATTTGCGCCACTCTGTTTGCGTTATCGGAACTCCTGGTTTGAGATTTTCTTTCTCGATCCAGTTTCCAGTTTGCTTGGGACATTCGTTCTTGGGATATTTTGAGAGATCTTGCGGGGTTTGGGTATTGAGTGATTCGCTAAAAGTTTGCATAGCAGATGTATTTAGTGAGCTATGTAGCTTGGGAACTTTTGCGATCTGTGAATTTCGATTTAATTGAACAAATAGAGTTGCGATAATGACTGCACTTGAGAGAAGTGCAATCGAAAGTGAAATTATTATCGCTACCAAACGTGAACGTTTGGTAGTAAGTAACTTGGCTAGGAATGGCATCAGAAATACAATCCTAAATGTTGCGGCACGGCGCACTCACCAAAGTGATTTTCCGGACCTAATTTGACGCATAAATTGCTGGCAATTTCACCCTATGCCCACCCTGGTTGTAGTCTTTGTCATCCCGAAAGGGAAAAGCATTTTTGATCCGCCCCCATAGCTCAGTCGGTAGAGTGTTTCCATGGTAAGGAAAAGGTCATCGGTTCGATTCCGATTGGGGGCTCGAGAAGTTAGTTCGCACGCTTGTGCAAACTAGCCCTTTCTGGCGGGATAGCTCAGCTTGGTAGAGCAAGCGGCTCATAATCGCGGTGTCGCCGGTTCAATTCCGGCTCCCGCTACCAGAATTTTCGAATAAGGCTAGG
>CAIJOE010000071.1 GCA_903822245.1 uncultured Actinomycetes bacterium | reverse complement strand
TTGGAAGCTTGGCGCGCCAGAGTGCTAGAGCTTTTATTACGAGTCCAAGCGAAAGTTTTGAGGATGCAAGAATGCGAACGGTTCTGGAGGTTTTTCGAATGAAGATTCTTGAACCAGAAGGGATTACTGCCATTCCAGTTATTTCAATTACCTGCTCAGCAACACCCTGTCTAACGCCCGATTCAAAAGTTAAAGTGCAAGTAACTTTGGTCAAACCCGCCTCGCCCCTTTCCGGGATATTTCGTTTTCTTTCTATGCCAGATTCAACTTTTGTAGCCACCAATACTCAGATTGTTGATGCATGGAGATGATAAAGATTTCATTGAGCCATAAATTTTTCAGAATACAGTCAGATCCCGCGAAGTCACATCCCGCGCAGTCAGATCCCGCGCTCGCAGTAAAGTTTCGACAAACGATTCGCGAAGAAATCGGTTCGCTATCAATTCTCATCATCTCGCTCTTTTTTCTCCTCTTAATGTCAGCCTTGATTGCCGCCGATACTTCAGATGCATTTTTAGCAAAGAGAGAACTCGTGGGGGTCGGAGAAGTGGCGATCACGAGCGCAGCACATCAAATCTCGTTATCAAGGTATTACTCGGGAAATATCATGATGGATACATCTGGAGTCGATGGACCGCTTTTTCGTGTACCCATTGATTGCGTGGCTGCGCTCACGTCCTTTACTTCTGAAATCTCTGGATCTAACCTGCGCGGAGCCCCTGTCGCCATCGATTCCTGGAGCTGCGCAGGAGATGGCGTAAAAGCCACAATCTCTTCAACGGTTCCGGCCCTTATAAAATTCCCTCTTGGGGTTGGTTCCGGCAACAACCTCATTAGCTCCACCATTGGAGCTACCTCGATAATCGGGGGATTTAGGTAACCGAGCATGGGCGGATCAGGAACCAATCGGCAAGCCATTACTCTTTGATCATGGCCGCCAGAGACTATCTACATGAGGTAAGAATTTTGGATGCCACATTGGTGAGTATCGAAAAAGTGCTTGATTTACCAAAGCTGCACGCTGAATCTATTTCATTGGAAGCAGAAGCTAGTGCTCCCGATCTTTGGGACGATCCAGAAACTGCCCAAGAAATCACAAGTCGACTTTCACGAGTTCAGGCTGCTCTTAATAAAGTCACCACAATTCGGCGTCGACTAGAAGATGTGCCAGTGTTACTGGAACTAGCTGAAGGTGAAAACGATTTAGCTGCCCACGCTGATGCCGTTAATGAACTCGATGATGTAGGCAAAGCAATTAGAGAACTAGAAGTACAAACCTTATTGAGTGGCGAATACGATGATCGTGATGCTTTGGTAACGATTCGATCTGAAGCAGGTGGGGTGGAAGCCGCTGATTGGGCCGAAATGCTGATGAGAATGTACTTACGTTATTGTGAACGTCACTCGCATAAGGTTGATGTACTAGAAACTTCTTACGCGGAGGAAGCGGGGATTAAATCTACGACTTTTCGGGTGAGCGCTCCATATGCATATGGAACTTTATCCGTTGAGCAGGGAACACACCGTTTAGTCCGGATTTCGCCATTCGATTCACAAAGTCGCAGACACACATCATTTGCCGGTGTCGAAGTAGTTCCAGTCGTGGCGCAATCAGATCACATTGACATTGATGAGAAAGATATTCGGATCGATGTATATCGATCATCCGGTCCCGGAGGACAAGGAGTAAACACAACTGATTCCGCTGTAAGAATAACTCATATGTCTACCGGAATTGTAGTCTCGTGCCAAAATGAGCGTTCACAGATTCAAAACAAGGCTACGGCAATGGCGGTCTTGCAATCAAAGCTATTAGAACGGCGTAGACAAGAAGAACGAGCACGCATCGATGCACTCAAAGGTGACAATTCGGGTTCATGGGGAAATCAGATGCGGTCGTATGTCCTAGCTCCGTATCAAATGGTAAAAGATTTGCGTAATGACTATGAAGTTGGAAATCCGGCTGCTGTTCTAGATGGCGATATTGATGGATTCATCGAGGCTGGAATTCGTTGGCGTATGAGTCGAGAAAGTTCCTAGAACCCTGGCAACCCAAACCCTGGCAACCCAAACCCTGGCAACCCAAACCCTGGCAACCCAAACCCTGGCAACCCAAACCCCTCCGCCCATCTGCCTGGCTCAATCGGTTTTCGTTAGCAAATTAGCCTCGAAAC
>CAIJOE010000070.1 GCA_903822245.1 uncultured Actinomycetes bacterium | reverse complement strand
TGAGTTGGTGGTCGATGCTCGCTCCTCCACCTACCAAAGCATGTGGCTACCAAATCCAGAATTTACAGTTGCTATTCGAGTCTTCACTTTGGTCGGTGGAAAGAAAAAAGTAATAACCCACATGTCTAAAAAGATGAGAGGTGAAGTAGCAAGATTCTTGCTCAGCCAGCGAAGCATGCCTAAGACACCTATTGAACTATTTAAAGTTTTAAAAAAGGAATTTACTTGTTCGCTAGTTTCTGCCTCAACTAAAGAGAGTTGGTATATCGATGTCATCGCAAAATAAACCACTCTTATTGTTACTCCATGGTGGGTACTGGCGAACTAAGCATGGCCCAGAACATTTAGTTCCACTCGCCCAGGCTCTAGGCGACCAAGGCTTTGAAGTTGAACTGCCAGAATATAAGCGAATGCCAGGTGATCCATACCTAACTTTGGAAGATATTAAGTCGATACTAAACCGACATACAGAGCAGGATGTAATAGTCGTTGGCTTTTCAGCAGGTGGTCAATTCGCTCTTCTATTGGCTTCAAATTACCCAAATATAAAAGGGATTCTGGCAATTGCGCCGGTCACTGATTTAATCAAGACCGAGGAACTTGGTCTTGGCGAGAATGCAACAAAAGAGTGGCTTACCCAAAGTGCTAGTCACTATCCAGATCTAGATCCAAACCTCTGCCCTAGCCCAGCTATTCCCATCATCTTTCTTCATGGTGATTTAGATCTTCGGGTGCCGCTTGATTTGAGTGTGGCATACGTTGAAGGGCGAAAAAGTCTTGGTGTTGATATCGAGCTAATTCAAATAAATGAAATAGGCCACTTTGAGATCATTGATCCAGAATCGATTGCTTTCCCAGAGATTCTTAAAGCACTTGCTGTTTTATGCGGTGACTAGTATAAATTTCCTGTTGGCAAATACAGCTAAAAGTTTTTGGGTCAAAAAATCATCAAGAGTTAATTAAGGCAGCCTCTGATTTGATTTGCATGGTCAACTGGGTGCTTTGAATAACTCTCAAACCACTTAGCAACTGTGTATGGTCCAGATTCGCTGTGAACACCTGCAATTTGAAGTTGATCCTCAGTCATCCGCTTGATGGTTTCTAGTGTTGAGGCGCGTGAAGCTTTAAACATTGCAAGGGCCGTATCAATTGGCAGTTCGCTATAGCCAAGAGTCTTGTTATTAGCCCAAAGATTCTCGTCATAACCTTGGATTTGCGTTCCAGCTGGTTCAGAAAGAAGGCGCCGCAAGCGGGCATTTGATTGCGACTCACTATCAGCCATGTGGTGAATAACCTGGCGCGGTGTCCAACCTTCAGAGTCTGACTTATCTAAGTCACCCGGAGTTAGTGAAGCAACAACTGAAAGAAACTCGTTTGTAGCTTCTTCATATTTACGAGCTAGATCATTAATACTCATTAAAGACTCCCAAATGCATCATCGAGAACGCTCATTGCATCTAGCAATAGCTCCTGTGTTATTACGATCGGTGGCAAGAAACGGATTACATTGACATATGTACCAGCGGTGAGAACCAAAACTCCTTGGCTCTGACAATACTTAACAACTTTCTGCATCGCAGCAGTGTTCGGTTCATTGGTTCCTGGCATTACCAATTCAATGGCCTGCATCAAACCACGACCTCTTACTTCGCCAATTATTGGATACTTCTTTTGTAGGCCAAGAAGTGAATCGGTAAGAATCTTGCCAAGCTTATTTGCTCGCTCAACTAGATTTTCAGCTTCAATAGTTTCTAGAGTTCCAAGGGCCGCTGCGCAAGCAACCGGATTACCGCCATAAGTACCACCAAGTCCAGAAACGTGGACACTATCCATAACTTCACCTCGGCCAGTAACTGCTGCAAGTGGCAGGCCACCAGCAATTCCTTTCGCGGTGATCACCATATCTGGTTCAACACCTTCTTCTTCGCAAGCAAACATATGTCCAGTGCGCGCAAAACCTGTCTGCACTTCATCAGCTATAAACAAAATTCCGTGCTCTGAAGCAAACTTTGAAAGTCCTGGTAGGAATCCCTTTGGTGGAACTACAAAGCCACCTTCTCCTTGAATTGGCTCAATCAAGATTGCAGCAACGTTATGGGCGCCGATCTCTTTCTCAATCTTTCCAGTGACAATAGCGAGCGCATCTTGCGAGATCGTTGCCTTATTCCCTACCCAGTGAAATGAGTAAGGCATTGGCACGCGATAAATCTCTGGTGCAAAGGGACCAAAGCCATCTTTGTATGGCATGTTCTTTGCAGTTAGTGCCATCGTTAAGTTTGTCCGGCCGTGATAGCTATGTTCGAAAACAACCACTGCTGGCCGCTTGGTGTAATAGCGGGCAATCTTGATGGCATTTTCAACTGCTTCGGCGCCAGAGTTAACAAGCAGTGACTTCTTCTTAAACTTTCCAGGGGTAATGCGATTTAGAATTTCACAGACTTCAATGTAATTCATATATGGCGCAACTGTGAAGCAAGTATGGGTAAATGCCTGTACTTGTTCAATTACGCGATCTACAACTCGTGATGCCGAATTTCCAACGTTTGTAACACCAATACCTGAACCAAGATCAATAATCTGATTGCCGTCTATATCAAGCAAGATTGCATCTGATGCCCGCTCAATAATCACAGGAATAGCCATACCAAGTCCACCAGAAGTCGCTTCAGCGCGGCGCGCTAGCGCCTCGGTAGATTTTGGTCCTGGAATTGCAGTGACCAACCGACGTTCTTGCGGCAAATTGGTGATTGTTGTCATGGCCTAATTGTAAGGCTCATTTCACTCCCCCTGGAATTAAAAGTAGGCTTACTAGGTGAATTCAAACCGAGAGTTAGGGCACTTGCGAGATAGCGCCCCGCTACTCCAGGCCTACCTTTCTTACTTTGAAGCACACCGCCTACCGTTCACCATTCCTGGTCACAAGCAGAAGACAACTCTTCTAGATGAAGGCTTAGGCGCTGTAGTAGATATGGA
>CAIJOE010000069.1 GCA_903822245.1 uncultured Actinomycetes bacterium | reverse complement strand
TCTCACTAGGTGATAACAATAAGGATCAAGTCATCCAATTGCTCAATCAACTGCGCAACCAGGGAATCAGTGCTGATATGGAATACGGTGATCGGGCTCTAAAAGGTGCGATGAAGGCTGCAGATAAGAGCGGAGCCAAATATTCGGCTGTTCTAGGAGACGGTGAGGTTGCTTCTGGGGTTTTGCAACTAAAAGATATGAAAACCGGGATAGTAAAAGAAGTTAGAATAAGTGACTTAGTCAATGAATTTACCAAAAGATAAATCGGAGCTCATTTAGATGATAAGAACACATGATGCCGGCTCGCTTACGAAAAGCGATGTGGGAACCAAGGTAGTACTTGCTGGTTGGGTTTCTAGGCGTCGTGATCACGGTGGAGTTGCGTTTATAGACTTCAGAGATTCATCTGGAGTCTGTCAAGTGGTAATCAATGACGAAAAACTGGCGGGTTCCTTGCGAGCAGAATGGTGCTTAGTCATTACTGGCACGGTCCGGATGCGACCAGAAGGCAATGAAAACAAGAATATTCCTACGGGCGAAATCGAGATTGTTTGCGAAGATCTTAAGGTTTTAAGTGAGGCCGCGCCGCTACCTTTCCCAATCGATAGTGGGGATGTGAGCAACATCAGCGAAGAAGTTCGTCTTAAGTATCGTTATTTAGATTTGCGCCGAGAAGGTCCTGCCAAGAACTTACGATTGCGCTCAAAAGTAACATCTGAGATCCGAAGTGTTATGGATGAAGAAGATTTCCTTGAAATCGAAACTCCCTACCTTACGAGATCGACACCAGAAGGTGCTCGTGATTTCTTGGTACCAGTGCGTTTGCAGCCAGGAAGTTGGTATGCCCTACCTCAGTCTCCACAATTATTTAAGCAACTTCTGATGGTCGCGGGAATGGAGCGTTACTACCAAATCGCGCGTTGCTTTAGGGACGAAGATTTCAGGGCCGATCGCCAACCAGAATTCACACAGCTAGATATAGAGATGTCGTTCGTCGAACAAGAAGATATTCTCAAGGTCGCCGAGAAGATATTGACGCGAGTCTTTAAAAAAGCCGTTAATTACGACATTCCACAACCAATACTTCGTATGACTTATTGGGAGGCGATGCGTCGTTTTGGTTCTGATAAACCCGACATGCGATTTGAAAATGAGCTAAGTGACGTAACAGAATTCTTCAAGGAAACAACCTTTCGGGTATTTCAATCACCATATGTTGGCGCCGTAGTTATGCCAGGTGGAGCTAGTTCACCTAGGCGCGAACTTGATGCCTGGCAAGAGTGGGCCAAGGCGCGTGGGGCTAAAGGCCTGGCCTATATATTGGTTGGTGATGATGGATCCTTGAGTGGACCAGTTGCTAAGAATTTGTCTGAAAAAGAGAGCGCTGGAATTGCAAAAGAAGTCGGCGCAAAGCCGGGGGACGCCATATTTTTTGCAGCGGGTGAACGCATTTCTTCACTTAATTTGCTCGGCGCAGTTCGCATTGAAGTGGGCAAGCGTTGCAATCTAATTCAGGAAGGTAGTTGGAAGTTTCTGTGGGTCGTGGATGCTCCAATGTTTGAGCAAGTAGATTCAAATGATGTAAGTAGTGGTTGGACGGCAGTGCACCATCCGTTTACCGGCCCTAAGCCAGAATTTGCCGATACCTTTGACAAAGATCCGGCGACAGCATTGGCCTACGCATACGACATAGTCTTAAATGGAACTGAGTTGGGTGGTGGTTCGATTCGAATCCATGACCGCAATATGCAGGCTCGTGTATTCGACACAATTGGACTTTCAAAGCAAGAAGCGGAAAGTAAGTTTGGATTCCTTCTTGAAGCATTCCAGTACGGTCCACCGCCACATGGTGGAATTGCACTTGGGTTGGACCGACTTTGCGCGCTACTTGCTGGCGCAGAATCTATTCGTGAGGTAATTGCGTTTCCCAAGACTGCCAGTGGTGGAGATCCACTAACTGGCGCCCCAACACCTATTACTGCCCCGCAACGTAAAGAAGCTGGTGTTGATTTCGTGCCAGAAAAGGTCAAGACAAGCGAGGAGAAATAGGAGAGAATCCCTCCTATTATGTTGCGAACCAAAGGCACGATAACTATGGCCCTTATCGGGGTAATTAGTCTTACTGGCTGTCAAAGCTCGCAAATCTATTCTGGGGATAAGAACCTAGGAATGTTTGTTGCAATCCCACACGGTTGGAAGAAGATTTCGCAAGAACAACTTCACACTCGCGAGCTCCAAGCGACCACTGTTGGTGCCAAGGAGCGTGCGCAATCGGTAATTTTCCAGGAAGCATATTCATTAGATCCAAAGACGTCGCCAGCAGAAGTATTTTCAATAAAAGCGCCACAAGATGCAATCGTTCTCCTACGATCAAGGTATTTAACAGGCGATGAGATGAATTCGGTTTCATACAACTGGTTGCGTGATGTTGTCTTTCCACTTACAACCTGGCTCAGCAACCCAACTGCAAAAACTCCGCAATATCAGCTGATAGATGACCTTGAGAATGTGCAAAACAAGGCAAGAGGAGTAAGAACGGTCTATTCGGTGGTGGATAGCGATAAAGCCTCACAAACTATTTCGCAAACTGCGCTTGTATCCGATGACCGGACTAAAATCTACGTTCTACTCATTAGAGCTCGAACCAGTTGGTATCAAAAGAATGCCTCGATAGTATCCAAAATTGCCAAATCGTTTACCGTTAGGGGAAACAAGTGAGTGATCTAAGTCGTTTAAGGGATAGCGATCGAAAGGTCCGCATCCATCTATCGGCCTACGATCGATCGAAGTTCTTGGTGTTATTTCTACTTGTTTACCTAATCTTGGTCTGGGCCTCATTGGCTGATAACCCAATTCTATCTTTCACTGACGGGTGTGTACTGATTTCCAAAAGCAAATGGTGGCTATTTGTTCTTGTAGGCATCGAGGTTATTAGACAAATCCACTTTGCACTTTCAGAAATTTTGGCGCCGTATCACGGTCTTTGGCAGAAGTATTTCTCGTTCATTGATCGTCAGTTACATCGATTAAGCGATTGGAATCGTTACCGATTAAGCCGGGTTATAAAAGTTCTCTTGTTTATAGCTTTGTTGTCAGTTGTGTTAGGCGCAGTCTATAAAGAAACTCCGATAAGAGCTTTGTTCCTTGCTCCAAAGGCTCTTTGGAGCGCACTACCAATGCTTGGCCAGTTGCTGTTCGCAGTATTTTTTATCAACATTCAATTCGGCGCAATGTTTTGGTTCTTGAGTCGAGGCGGAATTGACAC
>CAIJOE010000068.1 GCA_903822245.1 uncultured Actinomycetes bacterium | reverse complement strand
TAACCCATAATCTCTGGCTCAACTCCGGCAAATGCAAAAGAAACTAACTTTGCTTTGATGCCAAGACCCAATTCATTTGCCTTTTCTTCACTTGCTAAAATTGCCGCAGTCGCACCATCATTTAACCCTGAGGCATTACCGGCAGTAACTCGCCCTTGTGGTCTAAATGGTGTCTTAAGTCCGGCTAGTCCTTCTAAAGTTGTTTGGGGACGTGGTGCTTCATCGACTGTTGCAAGTCCATAACCAAATTCAACTGAACGAACCGCGACTGGAATTAAATCGCGTTGTATTTTATTTGCTTCATAAGCTGCAGCAGTCTTAACTTGTGAGGCGAGCGCATATTTATCAGCCCGCTCCTTAGTTAGATGTGGAAATTTGTCATGCAGTCTTTCAGCCGTCGCGCCCATGGCAAGTGCATCTTGATCAACTAATTTCTCAGCCAAATATCTTGGATTTGGATCCATCAAATCACCCATTGGATGATTTCCCATATGTTCAACACCGCCAGCAATTGCTAAGTCATATTGGCCACTAGCAATAGCTCCGGCAAGTGTGGTTACTGCCGTCATAGCGCCAGCACACCAGCGATCAACTGAATAACCAGGAACCGTATTTGGTATTCCAGCAAGAAGGGAGGCGCTTCGACCAATATTCATTCCTTGATCACCGATTTGGGAGGCCGCAGCAATTGCTACATCATCAATACTTTTAGGATCTACTTTTGGATTGCGCTCTAATAATCCGCGTAATACGCGAACCATGATGTCATCGGCGCGAGTTCCCATATAGAGCGAGCCGGCTTTACCAAAGGGGGATCTAACTGCATCAACTAGGACTACACGTGAGCTCATGTCGGCAAGGTTACTCGCCAGTAAGTTAAATTGGAACTCTTAGGCGTTCACAGTTTGCACCGGCAGGGCCTTATTGGTGGCCGGGCGCAGATAAAGGCGAAGGGTGGTGGCTAGGAAAATGGCCCAGATGGCTAATTCAAGCCAGGTCACTGATGTGCCTAGCCCGATAGTTCCATCTAGAACTGTTGAGATCGCACTATGGGCCCCACTCCATTTCCAGGCAAAGGCATTTGCGCCAGGAAGTGCGCCAAATTTTTGAAATTCATTTACCCCATGGCAAAGCACGCCAGCTGCAATAACTAGCAAGATCGATCCGGTGACGGTGAAGAATTTACCTAAGTTAATTTTCACACTTCGGCGATAGACCGCAACGCCCAAAATAACGGCGGTAGCAATGCCTAGGATTAATCCGATTGATGGAGCTGAATCTTTAGAGACAGTTTTAAAGTTTGTAAATACAAAGAGCGCAGTTTCTAAGCCTTCTCTAGCCACTGCAAAATAAGCAGCTAAAACCAAGGCAATTTTGCCCATTGGCAGGGCGTGATCCATTTTTCCATGAAGTTCATTCTTAAGTCCGCGGGCATTGTTCTTCATCCAAAAGACCATGAAAGTCACAAGGACAACGGCGGCTACTGAAGTAGTACCGGAAAATATTTCTTCACCACGTACTGAAAGTTGGGTTGAGGTAAAGGTTAGAAATGCACCAAAAATAAGGCTGGTACTTATTGCAATTGCCACACCAGTCCAAAGCAGGGCCAAGGCTGATTTGCGATTAGCTCGATGCAGGTAAGCAACCAAGATGCCGATAATCAATGCGGCTTCCATGCCCTCTCGAAGGGCGATTAGATAGGTGCTCAACACCCTGTAACTCTAAGGCTTGGGGATTGAATTAAGCAACTCTACTGTTGCGTAATTAGTCACTTTCTGGCTCATCCGGTGTGCTAGCAGGCGCCACAAGTGGCTCGCGCTGGGCCAAGGCTTGGATTAGAACCGGGGTAATTAGCTTTAGCTGCCAAGGGCGCACCCCAAGGGCCAAAAGGCTCTGATCGATAAATTGCGGGTATTGCTCCATCGAGGCCGGGGGCTCACTCCAACATAGTCGCCTAAGTGGCTCAGGTGAGATCAGGTTTTCAGTTGGCATTGCATACTCCTCGGCCACCTGGGTAACGCCAGCCCTGGCATGAGTAATGCGGGCATAACCAAGGGGATTTCGCTGCTCCCAGATTTTAACTGGCGGCAGGGCCGTTGAAGGCACGCGCACTTCAGGTAATTCTTCAGTGGAAAGCTCAAGGGCGTTAGTAAAAATCTCATACCAGCTCTCATATGGACCATCTTTTAGTCGAGAGCGCTTAGAGATAATCTTCTTGAAATCTCCCAAGCCACTCGGGCGTTTAGTAGCGATCTCGACCAAAGTTTCATCGTTAAATACCCGCCCAGCGGCAAGATCTATTTCACGGGCATATAAATCTCTAGCACTCCAAAGCTCTCGAATGATCGCCAAGCTATGACGATCTTTTACCTTGTGCATTCCAGAGGTGCGCCGCCATGGATCTTGGCGCGGGGGGTTTGGCGGCGTGGCCAAAATGGCTGCGAAATCTTGCATTGCCCAATTCAATTTGCCTTGTTCTAGAAGAAGCTGGGCGACTTCATTTCGTAATTCAATTAGAAGTTCCACGTCAAGGGCTGCGTAGTTAAGCCACTCGGGACGAAGTGGGCGAAGGGACCAGTCCACCGCGCTATGTTCTTTAGCTAATGAAATATCAAGTAATTCTTCGGTTAGTGGGCCAAGGCCTACGCGCTCGCAACCGGCAATGCGAGCACCTAATTCAGTATCAAAAATAAGTTTTGGCCAGATGCCAACTTCTCGTAAACATGCTAAGTCTTGAGTACTGGCATGGATGATCCACTCTTCATCACCAACCTCATCGCTTAGCTTTTTCCAAAGGGGAGTAGGGCCAACTGCAACTGGATCAATTAGGTGTAGTCCACCATCCTGGCGCTTTATTTGTATTAAGTAGGCCCGCGCTGAATATTTATATCCCGAAGCGCGTTCAGCATCGATCGCAATTGGACCACTCCCAGAGAGAATTTCTTCGATTACTTTTTCTAGTGCTGATTCATTTTCAATTAATTCTGGCAACCCATTTGCGGGCGAAGTTAGTGGCTCGGCCATAAGTTAGATTGCAGATTTACTGCGGCCAAGCTGAGTGACACCTTGTGGGATTGGTGCCAAGCCGGCCGAGATTTCCAATAATTCAATCCAAGCTAAAACGTGTTTAGCAATGTCGTTACCGTTAGTCGGAGTCCAAGAAGCGCGCACTTCTAACTCGCTATCTTCATCTCTGTTTTCTAAAGTTCCATAAGAAGCACTTGCTACGCGAGTTACAGTTCCACTCGGTGCCACAAAGTCACAATCATTGCGCTTTAGTGATTCCATTAACCAAGTCCAACCTACGTCACAAAGCAATGGATCTGATGCCATCTCGGTATCGATAGCAGCTCTAACAAATGTGACACAGCGGAAATTGCCAGACCAACCTTCTTGACCCTTTGGATCATGGAGGAGAACAAAACGTCCGGTTGCGGCGTCTTCTAAAACATCAGCAGTCATGGCATAGGCAAAGGGGGCGAGTTTTTGTGGGGCAGGCACTGGCTCTAGCAAGATTTCATTGCGAACTTTAAGCGCACTGATATCGGCAAGGATTTGCTCAAAACTCATCTCGCGCATTAGTAAATGGTAAGGCTGATTAATGCTCAAGACAGGAAGGCGCGAGGGGGCAATGGGATAACCTGTGCCATATGGCTTCGTTATTAGCGCTTTTGTCTAGTGTTTTGTGGGGAAGCTCGGATTTCTTTGGTGGAAATTTAAGCAAACGTTATAAAGCATTTGCAGTCACCGGGGTTTCACAAGCCATTGGATTAGTCACCGCGCTAGTGCTGGTGATATCGACTGGTGAATTTAGTGCTCCGAATCTTTCATGGAGCGGTTATTTTCTTCCCGGAGTTTGTGCCGGAGTTCTTGGTTTTGCGGGGTTAATTTCACTTTATGCTGGACTTGCAACCGGACGAATGGGAGTTGTCTCACCCATTAGCTCTTTGAGCACATTGATCCCATTAGGCGTTGCCTTAATAGGTGGTGAGCGTCCTAAGTCCCTACAAATTATTGGAATCGCAATCGCACTTATTGGCGGCTTTTGCGCAACCGGGCCAGATATTGCCCAAGGTTTACCGATCAAGCCACTTCTTTATGGAATGGGGGCGGCCTTTGGTTTTGGAACAGCCCTTAGCTTTATGGCCCAAGGGTCTAAGACAAGTGCGCTTTTAACAATGACTTCAATGCGCGTGTCAACAGTTTCGATTTGCCTGATCATCGCGCTTAGATTTAGAACCATTGGAGGTTTTAAGATTGGTAACCTGCCAGTTTTAATCTTTATCGGAGTAACTGACTTTATGGCTAATTATCTTCTTGGGATTGCAACAACCAAAGGTTTAGTTTCTGTTGCCATGGTGCTTGGCTCACTTTTTCCAATAGTTACCGCAATTCTTGCTTTTAGATTCTTGCATGAGCGCCTTCACAAAATTCAGTACTTGGGAATCTTGTTA
>CAIJOE010000067.1 GCA_903822245.1 uncultured Actinomycetes bacterium | reverse complement strand
GATGCTGCAATTAATCCGGGAAATTCTGGCGGACCGCTAGTTGATTTATCTGGTGCAGTAATTGGTGTGAATTCGGCTATTGCTTCACTTGGTAGCGGCTTTGGTTCACAATCTGGTTCGATTGGGCTTGGCTTTGCAATTCCAATCAACCAAGCAAGAAAGACTGCTGATGAATTAATCAAATCTGGCAAATCTAGTCACCCAATTATGGGAATCTCACTTGATTCTAGATACACCGGAGTCGGTGCACTTGTTGCGCAAGAGCCTGGCTCAGTTCGTCAGGGATTACCGGCGGCTAAAGCTGGAATTAAGCCTGGCGACATAATTATTTCAATTGATGGGCAAACAATTCATAATTCCAACGAAGCAATCGTTGCAGTCCGCTCTCATAGTGTGGGCGACAAACTGATGGTTAATTTCACACGTGATGGCCAGATCCATAAAGTGACGCTGACCCTAGTTGCCGCAACTAATTAACAGTAGGATAAAACTATGTTTGGTATTGGCGGCGGCGAGTTATTGACTCTATTGCTCGTTGCAGTTTTTCTAATTGGACCGGACAAGCTCCCACAATTTACCGTGGATGCTGCTCGCTTTATAAAAAAAGTGAAGGCCCTGGCGCAGAGTGCAACAACTGAATTGCGAGAAAATCTTGGGCCTGGTTTTGAAGATTTGCAGGTTCAAGATCTTCATCCAAAGAAGTTCATCTCAAAGCACCTAAATGATGCGATGGAAGAACCAAAAGAAGAATTAAAAGATATCGCTGAGATTGCAAAGATTGATCCTGACTTATTGTGAGCCAATCTGTAGTTCAAGCAATCCATGACGCCCTTGCAACGGTAATTGATCCAGAACTCCATCGTCCCCTGCCAGAACTAGGAATGGTTGATTCGGTAGTTTTTGAATCTGGTGTGGCCAAGTTAAAGATATTGTTAACTATTTCTGGTTGCCCAATGCGCGATCGCCTTCAAAAAGATATTGGTGCTGCAGTTTCTAAGATTGACGGTGTTAATTCATTAGATCTCGAATTTGGGGTTATGAATGATGAGCAGCGCGGCAATGTCAAAAAGTTATTAAAGGGTGGCAAAGAAAAATTTATTCCATTTGCACAACCTGATTCCTTAACAAGAGTAATCGGAATTGCTTCTGGAAAAGGTGGAGTTGGAAAATCTTCCGTTACGGTAAATCTCGCAGTAGCTGCTGCGGCGAAAGGTTTAAAAGTTGGAATCCTAGACGCAGACGTCTATGGTCATTCGATTCCGCGTCTTATGAATCTTCTTGGAAAACGCCCAACTGCAATTGACCAAACTTTCATTCCACTTGAAGCCTACGGCGTAAAAGTAGTTTCTATGGAAATGTTTAAGCCAGAGAGATCAGATCCAGTGGCCTATCGCGGCCCCATGCTTCACAAAGTGCTCGAGCAACTTTTGAGCGATGCCTATTGGGGAGATCTGGATTTACTTCTCTTAGATCTACCTCCAGGAACTGGGGATATCGCGATCTCACTTGGCCAATTACTTCCGAGTTCAGAAATAATTGTTGTTACAACTCCACAGGTTGCCGCAGCTGAAGTTTCAGAAAGAGCCGGTCGAATTGCCCATCAATTAAAGCAACACATTATTGGAGTTGTAGAAAATATGTCAGACAGCAGCTGCCCAAAGTGTGGGGAGCCTATTTCAGT
>CAIJOE010000066.1 GCA_903822245.1 uncultured Actinomycetes bacterium | reverse complement strand
TATATACAACGGGCAACATCGGAACGAAGGTTTAGTTGATAGAAACCGCTAAATACAGTTCCTTTCGAATCAAAGTGTGGGGCACCAACAGTGTAGTTAAGTGAACCAGTTGCTGCGTCAAAGGATGGCGGACCATCTGAATAAACCGCTGCATTCGTTCCGACAATTCCTGTTAATCCACCAGCGCTCGGACATTTATTTAAATCGATTGGGAGCTGTCCATTAATGGCCCGAGCAGACCAAAATGATTTCATATTGGTTGCCTTATCGCTCAAGAGTGGCAACCAAGCGTTCATCTCGTTGATTGCTTGTTGCCCGGCAACCATTGACTGGGTGAGCAACGTTCTAGAAGATAAATCTGTCGTAGTGAAATCACTTAGTCCACGCGATGTTCCACCAGTTCCTACTGGATAAAGAGCTTTAACATTTGCTGGTAGGTCATCCCACTTTGACCAGCCGTTTACCATCGGGACTTGCAATGGTTTAGCTGAAATTGTCAGGAGTGATGACTTATCAGAGTTAGCTTTTACATCAATTGATGCATCGCGCATACGGCCATGGAGCCATCCTGTTATTGGTTGACTTAAGCGAACTTTCATGAAGTAATTCTTGGTCAAATCAAAAGCTTGTCGTAGTGCGCATTTTCCAGCTTCATATATTTGGCAACCTTTAATCAGTGCCATCGTGTCCCAACCAGGGCCATCACCAAAAGTTCTCTTCACAACCGTAACTCGCGGGGCTAGGTAATCAGGACCGGTAACTTCGGTTACTGGTTGCACACTCGAACTAAAGCCATATAAATTAACTTTTGTTTGACCGCGCGCCCAATTTCCATCTAGGCCAACAACAACTGCTAATTTCTGTTCTACGCCGCCACTATTTATTTTCCAAATATTTGGGCCATGTCCCGCTGGTAAACCAATGCTTGGATCAGCTTCAAAATTTCCATTGTTGGAATAGTCATTTACGTGGACCGCATCTATAACTGTGCCATCTTCCTTAAGTTCGCCAATTTCTTGGATGCAATCAAGTTCTGTTTCCGATGTACACGCACTTAGATTTGAATGGAATTGATAACTATAAGCAGGATCCTGACAAGCTGCATCTTTGGTCGAATTACAAATAGCTAGCTTTTGACCTTGGACCTCTCCGCCATAAGGGTATAGCTGAGCAAATAATCTACTTGGCTCCACTAGAGCTATGGAGTTATCAAGAGTAATTCCCATCCAACCTGGTTCATTCTTGACCGATGGATAGTAAGTTTCTTCATTCAGATCTGCGTGAACTGCTGGTAATACTGAAAAAATGAAGGAGAAGGAAACACCTGCGATTACTAATATCTTTTTTTTCATATCTGCTTTTTCCCTTACTTCTTCTTATACCCGGCTGGACATGCTGCGGTCGTTACTACTTTCGTAGTCTTTCCTTTGATGCAGGTAATTTTGTTTGGGGTTGTTTTTGCTGGGGCTGCTGCAACATGAGTAAGTTTCACAGTGACTGTTGGGTTGGAGAAGGTGAAGTTATAGGCACCCAGTGAGAGCCAGCCATTCTTTTCACTTACAATAGTTGTTGCAATATTTGGTTCACCTGATTCAGATGTGACCGAGATGGTTGCGTTGATTGGAGCTGCGGTAAAGCCATAGATGCATCTGGCAACCTTTGAACTCATGACAAGGTCATAAGTTCCCTTAAATACGGTCTTTCCATCTGGCTCAAAGTGCGTGGAGGCAACCTTGTAATCAAGGGTTCCTTGTGAAGGTATGTATGTAGGTGGTCCATCGATATACATAGTTGAATTGGTAGTTACCAGACCTGCTAGTGAATTTGTTTGACGCAGGCACTCTGAAACTTTGTTACCGCTTTCATTTGCATTCATCATGGTGTTTAAAGTCCACATAGTTGGGTTGGCCGCGGCTGTATCTTTCAATAGTGGAAGCCAGAGCAAGAATTCCTTCATTCCAGATTCATTAAAGAGCGCGCCAACATGTTGGTAGGCCAAGGTCTTTAGACCTTGGGGTGTTTTTTCTTCTGGTGTTGGAGGGCCTCCAAAATTTGCAACATTGCTATATCTAGTAGCAGAGCCATGCCAATCGTTTTGGCCATAGTAATTTGAGAGCTCTGCCGGAATACTTGAATTGCTAACCCAAGTTGAAACTGATGGAACATGAATTGATTCTGCAGCGACAGTTAAATTCTCGACACCACCTCCTTCTTGAGTCAAAGTTATGGCTGGGGATTTCAT
>CAIJOE010000065.1 GCA_903822245.1 uncultured Actinomycetes bacterium | reverse complement strand
TTGTCACGAAGCTGGTTGATAAAGATTGCAGTTGTATTTGATTGGTGCAGGGCGCCAGTCATCTTACGAAGTGCTTGTGACATTAAACGAGCTTGCAGACCCATATGGGAATCGCCCATCTCGCCTTCGATTTCAGCACGTGGGGTTAGCGCAGCAACTGAGTCAACTACGATGATGTCTAGTGCGCCAGAGCGAACCAACATATCCATGATCTCAAGTGCTTGTTCACCAGTATCTGGTTGAGAAACTAAGAGAGCGTCGATATCAACGCCGAGTTTGCGGGCATACTCTGGATCTAGAGCGTGTTCAGCATCAATAAATGCTGCGATGCCACCGGCGCGCTGGGCATTTGCAATTGCATGCAAAGCAACAGTTGTCTTACCTGAAGATTCAGGCCCATAAATTTCAACAATGCGACCACGAGGTAGACCACCAATTCCAAGTGCAATATCTAGTGCAACTGAACCGGTTGGAATAACTTCTTGGATTACTGGGCCACGATCGCCCATTTTCATTACTGACCCCTTGCCGAACTGACGTTCGATTTGGGCGAGTGCACTATCAAGTGCTTTTGTGCGGTCCGAGCTAGCTTTCTCGGTTTGTTTTTCTGTCGGCTCTTTAGCCATTGTTATGACCTCTCATCGATCGTTAGTTACGGTCCTGAAGGTACGGAATACCACCGACGGCTGAGCTCTCGCTCTAGCGGAAGTGTGGAACCGCTCAGGTTGGGCATATCCACCCGGTTAGGTGAATAGGTGTAGGTTACCCGAACAGGTGTTCGAATCGCAACTATCGCCAAAAGACACGCCGAATTCTTCTTTGCTCGGCCTATCTAAATTTAAGTGGCATCTGCGGGTGGTGTTTAACAATCCCCCGCCAGATATCTCCTGGCTCTTGGCCAATTTCAAGTGCTTGATTAACGCTAATTCCCCCGAGTTCGGCAAGAACCGTATCTTGGGAAAAAGTCTCTGGGTCTGGAAAGTAATCTTTGATGCGAGCGCGAAGTTCGGTAATCCGCATTTGCTAGGAAAGGACTCTAGCCAGTTGGTCCGCCTGATGGCCAGACTGGACTTCACTAAGGGGTGATCCAATTTGGGAGATTAGCCAGTGCAAAACCAAATCTCCGTTTTGTTGACCAAAGACTTTATTAGACAAATCGATGGCTAGTTTCCAAAGTGGATGATCACTCTTAGTAACAAAATGAGCAATATCTTCTGGATCGGTTTGGACCATCTTGGCTAGGGCTGGGTCAGTGGAGATATCTCGTGAGATCGCATAAAGGCCATCTCTTGGTGTGGCTTGTTTCTTGGCCAAAGCAGCCAGGCGATTTAGCTCAGATTCCAAGAGGGAAAGCATCATCTCTTCTTTATCGGCGAAGTGGTTATAAACCGTGGCCCTTGAAACCTGGGCCCGGGCTGAAATATCCACCATATTAGATTCATAGGTTCCCACTTGGGCAATAACTAACTTTGCCCCAGAAAGTATTGCATTTCTAGATCGTTGTTCGGGTGCCATTTACTTAATAACCACCGCTAGCGAAGAGCTAAGCGGCGTCTTCTACTACAGAAAGTGTTGGGGCCTCGCTGGCCTTAAGTTGTAGTGAGATATCTGCGATTACTGCAGAGAGCTGTAGTTCTAGCGCAGCACAGATTGAATTCAATAATTCAGAAGAGGCTTCTTTTTGACCACGTTCTACTTCAGATAAATAACCCAATGAAACGCGAGCGCCTTTAGCGACATCACGCAGGGTGCGACCTTGGGCAACGCGGGCGCTGCGCAGGGTGCTGCCGATATGGGTACGAAGAAGAGTCACGGGATAAGGATACGCGAAAATGTGGCAAGTGCGCTTTGAATTGTGTCTTTTCTTATCGTGGCGCGATCTCCCGATAGGGCTAGGGCTACGGTGACCGTAGCTTTTTTGGATGCGATTGCAATCCACACAGTTCCAGCCACTTGCCCATAGGCCTTGCCCGGGCCCGCTACGCCAGTAGTTGCAATTGCATAGTCACTCTTGAATTCTTTTCGTACTGACTGGGCCATCGCCTTGGCCACCTCTTCTGAGACTGCAGTATGTTTTGTGAAAATGCGCTTTGGGATATCTAAGAACTTTGTTTTACTGGCATCAGAATAAGTAACAAGTCCACCTAGGAATACTTGCGAGCAACCCGCAATATCTGTAATCGCTGCAGCAAGCCCGCCGCCAGTAATCGATTCAGCAACGCTAAGGGTCTTGCCTTTTTTCTTTAAAGCGTTAACAATCTCAAGTGCTAGATCATCTTGCTTATTGCCCCTCATCGCTTCATCACCTTATAGAAGTAGTCAATTCCAGTTAGAACTGTCAGGGCGATGGCGATTGCCATAAAACCATCGCGCGCAATATGTAACGAGCTAGGTAGCGGAAGAATATAGAAGCCAACTCCAAATCCCTGGAACATGGTCTTAATCTTTCCGCCTTTGCTAGCTGCTATTACTCCGCCTTTAATTACTAAGATGCGAAGTAAGGTCACGGCAATTTCTCGAACCAAGATCAATATTGTGACCCACCACCATAATTTGCCTTGAAGTGAAAGTCCGACCATTGCGGTGCCAATAGCCAATTTATCGGCAACTGGATCTAGGAATGTGCCAAAGCTAGTTACTTGCTTTCTGGCTCTGGCAATCTTGCCATCAGCGATATCAGTTAGCCCAATAGTAAAGAAGATTGTCCAGGCGATGATTCGCCAAGTGTTGTCATCGCCACCATTTTTAAATAGTGCATAAGCACCAAGTGGCGTGGCCAAAACCCGAAGGATGGTCAGCGAGTTTGGCAGGTTAGGTGTTTTCATAATTTTTTTAAAGTGGTGTTGCAATCAAATCTACGCCTGCCACATCGCTAACCACGGCATCGACATATTCTCCGACCTTATATTTTGCCCGACCAACAATAAACGTAGAGCTATCGACCTCTGGTCCTTGGTGCTCGGCGCGACCTTCTTGGAGTTCGGCATCTTCAATTAATACTCGAACCCGCTCGCCAATGCGCTCTTCTGAGCGCTGCATCAAGAGCTCATCAACTAGTGATGAAAGCTGCTCAACTCTGGAGTTAATAATGTCTTGCTCTACTTTATTTTCTAGGGTTAGCGCTTCAGTCTTATCCTCATCGGAATAGCCAAAGATTCCAATGGCATCTAAACGAGCCTGGGAGATAAAGGAGACAAGTTCTTCATACTCTTCTTGTGTTTCACCTGGAAAACCAACGATGAAATTAGAGCGAATTCCAGCCTGTGGTGAGAGCGCTCTGATTTGCGATAAAAGATGCAGGAAGGATTGGGTATCACCAAAGCGGCGCATTCTTCGAAGCACCGTGCCACTTGAGTGCTGGAATGAGAGATCAAAGTAAGGCATCACCTTTGGCACAGAGATCATGGCTTGAAGTAGAGATGGACGCATCTCAGCTGGCTGCAGGTAGGAAAGGCGGATTCTCTCAATTCCCTCGATGCGAGCTAACTCTGGCAACATATTTTCAAGTACCTGTAGATCTTTAAAGTCCTTGCCGTAGGAAGTTGTGTTCTCACTAACTAGGAATATCTCAGAAACTTCTTCACTTGCCAGCCACTTGGCTTCTTCGATAATTTCAGTCGGTCGGCGGGAAACAAATGAGCCTCTAAACATGGGAATTGCACAGAAGGAGCACCTACGATCGCACCCAGATGCGATCTTTAGCGATGCGATAGGGGTTTTCTCTAGGCGTTTTCTAAATCTAGTTTCATGCACTACCGCAGATTGGCGATCTGCTGGAGCAAGGGGCAATAAGGTTCGTCGATCCTTTGGAGTGTGGGCCTGGATAGAACCACCAGCAATAATTGTGCGAAGCCGGCTTGAAATATCTTTGTAATCGTCAAAACCTAATATCGCATCGGCTTCTGGGAGTGCTTCAGAGAGTTCCTTGCCATAACGCTCAGCCATGCAGCCAACTGCAACAACGGCTTGAGTAGTGCCATTACCTTTTAAGGAATGCGCTTCTAATAGCGCATCTACTGAATCTTTTTTAGCGCTTTCAATAAAGCCACAAGTGTTAACTACCGCTACTTCGGCAAGTGCTGGATCATCAACTAGCGTCCAACCATCAGCTGCTAATCGACCAGCTAGTTCCTCAGAGTCAACATCATTTCTGGCGCAGCCAAGAGTTACCAGAGCAACAGTTCTGGATTTCTTTTCTTCAATTGAGGCACCCATGGGGGGCCACTCTACTAGTTAACTTAAATTAACCCTGTGATGAACTGTTTTGATCAAAGGAGAGATGAACTACTTCCCCAACTAGACCTGGGGTGCCAAGGTCCTTGCCGTTAACATTGAGGTTAACCGCACCGGCATTTCCAACTGTTACCGCAAGGTTTTGGGAGTCAGTAAAAGTCTTCGAATCCCCGGCCTTGATTGAGCCGCTAAAAACTTGAGCTCCAGAACTATCTTGTATTCCTACCCATGATTTTCCAGAAGTTCCAGTTACAACCACGGTTACACCACTTGCTGCTGTTGCAACGGTTGTTGTTTGGGCTGGAGATGAAACTTTAGCAACACTTGGTTTTGCCGCTGGCTTTGAGGAGAACATACCGCCGATGGTTGGAACGGCAACCATTACCGCAATTACTCCAGCTGCTATGGAAGCCAAAGTCTTAGAAGAAATCTTTTTGCCTTCAGGCTTTGCAATCGTCACATTATTTTCAGTAAGTAAGTCGATCATTGGGCGATCAAATTCGCCAGTGACTTCTTCAAATTTAGACATCAGTGAATCTGAATTTAGATTTATTACCTTTGCCATCGCGCGAATATTTAGGCGCGCATATGCATAGCCACCACAAGATTCGAAATTATCAGACTCAAGATCTTTAATTAAACTTTCGCGAATGCGAGTAATCTCAGCAATTTGCGCAGTCGTATAGCCGGCAGCCTTACGCGCAGTGCGTAACTCTGAACCGAGAGTTAGATTTTCTAAACTCATTTTTACCTCTTATAAATCAAATCTCAAGACGGGGAATCCGAGGATCAGAGTCTAAAACGAGAGGTAGTAAAACATCAATTCCGCAGTAGAAATAACCCTTTGACCTGACCCCTAGATTGCCTACGTCACGCTGAATTACAAGTTTTGGGTTATTCGCTCATCCCCTGGAGTTGGTCCAAAACATCTGGCAGCTGCTCAGCCGTAATCAAAACGGTTCTGGCCTTAGAACCTTCAGAAGGGCCAACAATTCCACGACTCTCCATTAAATCCATTAATCGCCCAGCTTTTGCAAAACCAACACGTAATTTTCTTTGCAACATTGAAGTTGAACCAAATTGTGTTTGCACTACAAGTTGTACTGCTTGTAATAACAAATCTAGGTCGTCGCCAATTTCGTTTTCAATAAGCATTGGTTTTGGTGGGGCGGTTATATCTGAACGATAAACCGGCTGTAGTTGTCCCTTTACATGCTTAACAATTGCTTCAGTCTCACGTTCTGAAACATAAGCTCCTTGAATTCGAATTGCCTTACTTGCGCCCATCGGCAAAAACAAACCATCGCCTTGACCAACTAACTTCTCAGCCCCCGGAGTATCCAAAATAACTCGGGAGTCAGCCAAGCTCGAAGTCGCAAATGAGAGTCTCGATGGCACATTGGCTTTGATCAAACCGGTAACAATGTCAACACTAGGACGCTGGGTGGCAATAACAAGGTGGATACCGGCCGCTCTGGCAAGTTGAGTAATTCGAACAATGCTCTCTTCAACTTCCTTTGCTGAGATCATCATTAGATCTGCAAGTTCATCAATGATTACAAGCAAGTATGGATATGGCTCAAGTTGGCGATCACTTCCCGCAGGTAGCGCAACCTTTCCAGCCTTAACCGCTTTATTAAAGTCATCTATATGCCTAAATCCGAAAGCTGAAAGATCGTCATAACGCATATCCATCTCACGCACTACCCAAGCAAGAACATCTGCTGCTTTCTTTGGGCTGGTGATAATTGGCGCAATTAAATGGGGAATTCCTTCATAGCTAGTTAGTTCAACACGCTTAGGGTCAATCATTACTAAGCGCACTTCATCTGGCGTTGCTCGCATCAAAATTGAGACAACTAATGAATTAATCATTGAGGATTTACCAGCACCAGTTGCGCCAGCAACCAAGATATGAGGCATCTTGGCCAAGTTGGCACATATGAAATTACCTTCAACGTCTTTACCAAGGGCGATAACCATTGGGTGTGGATCATTGCCAGCAACTGAAGAACGAAGTACATCCCCAACGGTCACTATTTCACGATCGGTATTTGGAATCTCAATTCCAACGGCAGATTTGCCTGGAATTGGCGAAAGAATGCGCACATCACCACTTGCAACGGCATATGAAATGTTCTTTGTTAAAGCGGTAATCGCTTCAACTTTTACCGCGCTTCCTAGTTCAACTTCATACCTAGTAACCGTTGGCCCGCGCATAAATCCTGTAACTCTGGCATCAACGTCAAATTGATCAAAAACTTGAGTAAGAGCAGCAACTACCGTGTCATTGGCTTTTGATTTTGCCTTAGATGCTGGGCCAGCACGAAGTAGATCCATTGGCGGTAAGACATAAGTATTGTCACCAGTCAATAACATTTGCTGCGCCCGCTTTGGTGGTTCAGGCTTTGGTGGGGTTTGGAGAACTGCGGTCGTTGCTACCGCAATTGGATCTCGAGGGACCTCAACAGTGAACTCTTCATCAAAACTATCTTCATCGAGCTCTTCTTCATCATCATGGTTAAAGCCTTGAACAAGAGGTGATTCAAAAGGTGGGGTATCAGAAATTTCAAACTCATCAATTTCCGCACGGGCTGCTCTAGCATCGGAGACTTTTTCAGTCCCCCAGTGCAACATTCCTTTAATTCTTGCGAGGACTTGTGAAAAGGGTGTTGCAGTAATAACAAGTAAGCCAAAGAACATCAATAGTAGAAG
Source organism: uncultured Actinomycetes bacterium (assembly GCA_903822245.1). Taxonomy (GTDB): domain Bacteria; phylum Actinomycetota; class Actinomycetes; order Nanopelagicales; family Nanopelagicaceae; genus AAA044-D11. The sequence continues at coordinate 1,351 of CAIJOE010000065.1, read as the reverse complement.
AATTGGGATAGCCAAGATATTTGTAACTAGGGCTACCAATGGTGTTGCTACGCCATAACCTATCCAACCCCCACCATGTCTAATCGCAGTCTTGCCAGTACCAATTGAGCCATTAAAAATATGAAGTAAGCCCGTTGTAGTTAAGAGCAGAACTAATGTTCCAACGGTAATCCGACCTGTTGCTCGACCATCTTCTGGCGTTCTAAATAGTCTAAATGCAAAGTAGATAAATATGACTGGTGCAATAAATCCTAAGCGACCAGCAACTCCATAAACTGCGGCATATACACCTCTACCAACAACATTATCTAAATTAAACCAAACCCCGGCGGCTGAAATAAGTCCGAGAATAAATATCAAAAATGCAATTCCATCTCTTTGATGGACGGGATCTAGGTCTTGGGCCCCGCGAAATACAAAGCGAATTGCTGAGCCGATTGCTTTAGCAAAAAGGCGCCAAAGCGCACCAAATGCGCGGAGCACTCCCGCAACAGGAGATCCGGTTTTCTTACTCGCTGATTTACGAGTTTTTCTTGCGGCCATTATGGATAACCTTAAAGAATTACTTGAGAGTGGCTAAGCAGGCGCGCCGCTAAAAGCTGGCTTGAATCAAACTTCAATTACCACAGGAACGATCATTGGCTTACGACGATGCTTGTCGCCAACCCAACTTCCGACCGTGCGGCGAACAACTTGTTGAAGTTGGTGCGTTCCATTGATACCACCAGAAACTGCATGAGCCAATGCTTTTTCGATCATTCCCTTAACTTCATTAAACAGCGCTTCATCCTCAGTGAATCCGCGCGCATGAATATCTGGTCCAGCAACAATTTTTCCAGTCTGGGAATCAACAACAACAACAATTGAGATAAAGCCTTCTTCACCAAGAACTCTTCTATCCTTCAATGAGCTTTCGGTAATCTCGCCAATACTTTGGCCATCAACATAGACATAGCCCACCGGAATTGCGCCAGCAATATCAACATAGCCATCATTCATATCAATTACGATTCCATTTTCCACAACTAAAGTCTTGGTGCGTGGAACTCCGGTCTTAATCGCTAATTCTGCATTGGCGCGAAGATGACGCCATTCACCGTGAATTGGCATTACATTCTTAGGCTTAACAATGTTGTAGCAATATAGAAGTTCACCAGCAGATGCGTGACCAGAGACGTGAATCATGGCATTGCCTTTGTGAACAATATTTGCACCGAAACGAGTCAACTCATTGATCATTCGATATACCGAATTTTCATTTCCGGGAATCAAAGATGAAGCAAAAATTACGGTGTCGCCCTTGCCTACTTGAATCTCATGATCGCCATTTGCCATCCGAGCAAGGGCTGCT
>CAIJOE010000064.1 GCA_903822245.1 uncultured Actinomycetes bacterium | reverse complement strand
AGTGAAGAGACATCGGTTAGGACAATAAATCCAGTAACTGCGCCGAGTGTTGAAGATGAAGCAGTCGGAGCATTTTGACCAACCCCAGCACTTATCGATGCAACGGTTCCAGAAACGGGTGCTCGAACAAATGTTGCCTCGTAATTCTTTTGAGCAACCAAGAGTGCGGTTTGTGCCACGCCAAAATCAAGGGCCGTTGGGTTATCAGTAGTAAGTCCTTGGGATGCTTTGAATAAGTCATAAGTATCTTGGGCCGCGCTAATTGCTGCCTGATCTTTTGCCAAACCAATTCTCTGTGAAGCCAGTGCACTTGTGTAAGCCGTTTGTAGAGTTATTGAAGTTGAAGTATCAGAAACGGCAGTACTTGCTTGGCTTGCAACTGCGGCGTCATAGCTGCGCTGGGCTGATTGATAAGAGTTGTAATCACTAATCAAAGTGGTGCAATTTGAATTAATGGTGTTTAGAGTTGCGCACCAGGCCAAGGTAATTCCATTTGGGCCATAGAACCCGGCATAGCTCTCATAAACACTCTTTGCCTGATTCAAAGTTTGCAGCGCAGCATCCAAGGTGGCTTTACTTGCTGTGGCTTTATATGGCGCAGTTGCAGTGGCATCAGAGATTGCTCTAGCCGCTGAATCAATGGTGTTTTGATAAGTGGCGGAATTATTTGCCGCATTATCTTTGGCGATTTGGATCGCAGCTTTATTTTGTTTGAAATTAATTTGCGCAGTTAATAAAGTTGCTTGAGCTTGGCTGAGGGCATTTTTTAATGCTGCGTTATCAAGCTGAGCCATTGAGGTTCCGACGCTGACGTGTTGACCAACTTTCACATTTATCTTTGTGATTTGGGCGCTAACACTTGGCGAGACTCCAACATCACCCGGACTAACTACTGTGCCAGATGCTGAAACAGATGAGGTGACATCACCAACTGAAACAGTTGTGGTGGTTGTCGTGACTTTCGCTGGTGCAGGGTGAAGGGCCGACCAACCCCAACTTCCGATTCCTATTACCGCTAGGAGGAGGACTGAATTTATTGCCAGGATTCGGATTCGGGATTTATTCATGGGCCAAGACTAGGTAGGCGGGGCCATCTATTGGCTATTTTTCCCTGAGCAGATACTGAGAATAATTAGTTTACGCGGGCATTGGTGCGGGCTTCGCGCAGACGGCGAAGGCGCTTAACCAACATTGGGCTAGCCTCTAAGGCGTCATCCCGGTCAATCAAATTATTTAGTAGTTGGTAATAAGCAGGTGGGGCCATATCGAAAAGATCTTTAATTGCTGATTCTTTTGCCCCGGCAAACTTCCACCATTGGCGCTCGAAATCAAGGATCTTTATCTCTAGTTCTGTCAGGGTTGACGGAGCGGTCAGATTATTTAGCTCAACGTTTTCCATAATCCGCTAAGTGTAGACAATAGGACTGACAATTTCAGGTATTTCGCGCACTCTTTGCAATATTTCGAAGCATGGTCGGAAATATGAAAACATGAAAAGGCAAGACCGAAAACCAATACAACTGGCCCCCCAGTCCCCTTGGAGAAAACGTCGCAGTTTGGGTTAGTTTGCTTTTCTTTTTCCCATCAACTAATACTTCATCAACATTAAATTCCAACCAAGCTTTTCCAGGCAGAATCATTTCAGCATAAAGTTTTAAATGTTTTCCAGCTTCTAATTCCTCTACCCGCCAGAAATCAACGCTATCGCCAATTCGAAGATGATCTGAGTCACGCCGACCTCTACGAAGTCCCACACCACCAAAGGCTCGATCTAGCAAACCTCGTAAAAACCATAAAGGCCCGGCGCCATACCAACCTGTTTCGCCACCGATTGCTTCAACTCTGGCCCAGATTTTTTCTGGTGCTAGATCAACGGTTATTGAACGATCGTCTTTATATAAAGTTTCCCCAGCCCAATCAGGATCGCTCTGTGCTTTTGCCCAAGGAGCGGCAGGAACGCTGGCATCTGACCATCGGGTTTCAACTTCATGAGCTGAAATCTTTGATAGTGCTAATTCTATTGCGGTAGAAAGTGGCAATAGACCTTCAGGTGGTGGCGCAATTATTTGGTTAAGTGACTTCTTTGGATCAGCAATAACTTCACTAATCAATGAACCCACAAGTGGTCTGGCAAGTGCGGTTGGAACTGGAGTAACTAATCCAATCCAAAGACTTGATAACCCTGGTGTTAGAACCGGAACTTTGATAATCCAACGCTTTCTAAGGCCAGATAACTTTGCAAAAGTTTGCATCATGTCAGCGTATGAAAGAACTTCTGGGCCACCAATATCAAAAGCGCCAGATACTGGATCTTTGAGCGCTGCAGCATGAGATAAGTACCAAAGAACATCTCGAATTGCGATTGGCTGTGTTCGATTTGAAACCCACTTTGGAGTGGTCATAATTGGTAGGCGATGAGTTAAGTGACGAAGCATTTCAAAGGAAGCTGACCCTGAGCCAATAATAATTCCGGCTCGAACCTCTAGAACTGGAACTTTTCCACTTGCAAGCTCACGCCCAGTGTTTGCCCGTGACTCTAAGTGCTTACTTATCTGCTCATCATTTGCAATTCCACCTAAATAAATGATCTGTTTCACGTCGGCATCCTCTGCCGCTTTTGCAAAGTTTCTAGCCATGGCTGCTTCAACTTCATTGAAATTAGAACCCATGTTTATTGAGTGGAGGAGGTAGAACGCAGTATGGACGCCCGCTAGTGCACTTTTGGTTGATTGGAAATCTGTTGCATTTGCAACACTTACTTCCACTTGATCAATCCAAGATTGGCCAGATATTTTACGTTTTTCGCGAACCATAACGCGCACTTGGAAATTTTCGGTTAACAATTGGCGAACTAGTCGTCCCCCAACATAGCCAGAAGCACCAGTGACCAGGATCTTTCGATCACCTGCGAGATTCGAATTGGCAGCACTCATAGGGATAACAGTAGACTCAAACTATGGCTAAAGCGCGCGTAGTAATCCTCGGTGGTGGATTTGGTGGCATGGCAGCTGCTGGCGCTCTTGGTAATGAATTCGATGTCACTGTTGTGGATCGTCATAACTATCAAACCTTTCTCCCACTTCTATATCAGGTCTCTACCGCTGGCCTAGCGGCAGACCACGTGGCATATCCAATTCGTGGGGCGCTACGTAAATCCAATGGAAATTTTCGTATGGGCTCCCCCATTTCAATTGATCACAAGAACAAGACAGTAAAACTCGATAGCTCTGAAGTTCTTGCCTTTGATCACCTTGTAGTTGCCCTTGGCTCAGTTACGGCAGATTTTGGCACACCTGGCGTTGAAGAGTTCGCCCTTGGAATGAAATCAATCCACGAGGCTCTGCAAATTCGCGCTGAAGTTATGCGCCGCTTTGAAGATCTCTGTCGCTTTGAAGATGACACAACTTTAAATATCACCGTTGTTGGTGGTGGGCCAACCGGAGTGGAAATGGCGGGAGCGCTAGCCGAATTAGTTCGGGGTCCCTTGATGAATGATCAGAAACATGCCGCTAAGCACATCACAATTTCACTCCTTGAAGCTGGTCCACGACTACTTCCTATGTTTTCAAAATCACTTACAGATAAAACCCAGCGCGAACTTGAATCACTCGGCGTTAAAGTTTTAGTAAATACCGCGGTCAAAGAAGTTGAATGGCGAAAGATTCATCTGCAAAGTGGTGAAAGTATTGCCTCAGAGGTAACAATCTGGGCTGCTGGCGTTAAGGGAAACCCAGTAATGCAAGCGCTATCACTTCCACTTGAGGGTACTCGCCTTAAATCTGAAGAAACTCTGCAAGTTTCAAACTACCCAAATATTTGGGGAGTCGGCGATGTGACTGGAGTTAAAGGTAAGGACGGGCGCTTCTTGCCAATGGTGGCGCCAGTTGCCATGCAGCAAGGCCGCTTTATCGCAGCTCAAATTCGTCGAGTAATCAAAGGTGAAGAGTTAAAGACATTTCAATATAAAGATAAGGGCGCAATGGCCACCATTGGTAGACATAAGGCCGTTGTTGAAGTTAGGAACATTAGATTCTCTGGTTATCCAGCTTGGATGGCTTGGTTATTCCTGCACCTGTTTTATTTAATGGGAGGTAGAAACCGTATTGGCACTATCGCGGACTGGATGTGGAATTACTTCACTTTTGACCGCGGCAATCGCCACATTATGGATTCGTTGTAATGAAGAAGGGCTACATCAATCTTCGTGGCCACCAAGTTTGGTCCATGCAATGGCGCACATGGAAGAAAAATTCTGAGCCTGTTCTTTTACTCCATGGTGGACTTAGCTCCACAGAGTCTTGGGACTACACCGTTCTACCTGCCATAAAAGCACATCAGGTATTTGCCTATGACCGAAGCGCCCATGGTCGAACTGGTTCTCGTGATGGTTTCTATCATTTTGATTTTCAAACCGATGAGGCAATTGCCTATATCCAAGATGTAGTAAAAAAGCCGGTTCACTTAATTGGTTGGAGTGATGGTGGAATTATTTCGCTGATGATTGCGCTAAAGCGCCCGGATCTAGTTCGATCCATCGTCTCTATTGGAACCAACTTCCATTGGAACAGCGGCTTGCCTTTCAATGAAAAGAAGGAAGAAGAGCAAGAGATCGTAATTACTGATGAAGAGCGCGAACGTTTCGCCAAGACTTCACCAGATCCTGCAAATATGCAGGAAGTAATAATTAGAAAAGCTTTTGATGTTTGGGCTAAAGAGCCAAATATGAGTACCGATGATTTAGCAAAGATAACTTGTCCAGTACTTGTCCTTTCTGGGGATGATGAACCATTTACTAATCTTCACACCATCGAGCTCTATGAATCACTACCAAATGGCCGCCTGGCAATAATTCCGGGAACTTCCCACTTTGTGGTGAAAGAAAAAACCAAACTTATGCAGGAAATGATCAAAGATTTCTATAAAGATATGTCTTTCCCGATTACTAAGTGGCCACGACTTCGCAAGGAACGCACCGAGAAGCTTTTAGAAGTACTAAACGAAGAAGACTAAGAAATAATTCTTAGCTCTCCAATTGCCCCGCTTGGAACAAATGGGCTAAGCGGGCGAATGGGTGCGATCCTCTTATAAGCACTTGCTTGAATCGGGCGCTGATCTAGCTCGCCCTTATTTGGCCACATCGACATTGCTCGTTCGGCCTGGGCAGTAATGGTTAGCGAAGGATTTACACCGAGATTTGCGGTGACACTTGCCCCATCTACTACATGAAGAGTCGGGTAGTTCCAAACTCGGTGATACGGATCAATAACTCCGTTACCTGCATTCGACCCAATTACACATCCACCGACAAAGTGTGCGGTAAATGGGGCTTGGATTAAATCACCCAGAGTTCCACCGGCAATACCGCCTCGGTTCTTAGCTATCCGGCGAACGACTTCATTGGCCACTGGAATATAGGTGGCATTTGGTTTTTCAGAATCATTTACTGAAGTTAGGCGCCAGCCAAAGATCGATCGCTTTCCAGAAACCTTTACTGACGAGTCCACATTTTGCATGACTAGTGCAATTACTGAACGTTGACTCCACTTTCTAACATCCAATATTTTGCCAATCAAGGTTGGGTTTTTAACAAAACTCTTTAACCAAGCCCGCCTTCTTATCTTTCCAGTTTCACCGTCAGTCAAGATTGTTTGCAAAAGTCCCATCGAATTACTTCCTATGCCATAGCGAACGGGTTCGACATGGGTGTGCTCATCTGGAAAGAAGGATGAGGTAATTGCTGAACCTTTGCTGTAGTCAATATCGGCATTAGGCATAATCGCACCTGTTAGCGCTTCACTATTTGTTCTAGAGAGTTTTCCTAGGAAATCTGAAAGCTTTGGCAAAGTGCCATCTTGCTTCATCTTGTGGAGCAATTTCTGAGTGTTGTAGGTACCAGCCGCAACGATTACTTGATTAGCAGTAAATACTTTCGTTCGGCCAAACCAGGCAGAGCTGTGCCGGGTAGATACTTCCCACAAACCATCACTTTTCTCTTGGATCTTTGTGACCGTATGTTCTGGAAATACCTTGGCGCCGGCCTTTTCAGCTAACCCTAGGTAATTTTTTGGCAAAGTATTTTTCGCCCCATGGCGACAGCCAGTCATGCAACCACCGCATTGCATGCAGCCAGTTCGAGTTGGTCCAACACCACCAAAGAAGGGATCGGCTTTGGCAATCCCGGCGCCATCACCAAAGTAGACGCCAAGTGGCGCCATTTTAAATGTGTGGCCCACTCCCATCTCAATCGCAACTTCTTTCATGGCCTGATCAGATGGTGAGAAGTATGGATTTTCTCCCACGCCTAGCATCCGTGATGCTTGGTCATACCAAGGCAGTAATTCCTCTTTCCAATTTGTAATCCCAGCCCACTGTTTGTCATTGAAATATGTATCCGGTGGAATATAAAGCGTGTTTGCATACACAAGTGAGCCACCGCCAACTCCGGCGCCGCTAAGAATTAAAACATCGGGTAGGGCGTGAATTCGTTGAATTCCTCTAAGCCCAAGTCTTGGAAAGTATAAGAATCTACTTAACCGCCAAGAAGTTTTAGGAAAATCCTTATCTTCAAATCTTCGGCCCGCTTCTAATACTCCAACTTTGTAACCTTTTTCAGTGAGGCGAAGCGCGCTTACCGAGCCGCCAAAACCAGAGCCAATAATTAAGACGTCAAATGTCTTTTCTTGTTTTCTGGATCTAACTCCCATGCGCTATTCATATCACTTTGGGGCTTTGGCATAAAGGTTTTTGATAAGAGCGCTACTTTGTGGAGCCCCCCGTCAGGATTGAACTGACGACCTTCCGCTTACAAGGCGGATGCTCTACCACTGAGCTAGGGAGGCCGATTTGGGCCACCAGAAAAGATGATGGGATCCAAAGCCGTGGCTAATTATGGCACGGGTGGAGGTATGCAAATAACGCTAAAAAGATGGGTATCTTCACCCTATGCGCCTTGGAGTATTGGATGTCGGTTCAAATACCGTCCACCTTCAGGTATTTGATACCCACAATGGGGCGCGGCCAAATCCAACTTTTAACTACAAAGAAGATCTTCGCCTAACTGAATATATAGATTCATCCAATAATATTTCAACAGCCGGAATTGATGCGCTGCGAAGTGCGATAAAGAATGCAACCACCCAAGCCAAAGCAGTTCAAACAAAAGAATTGCTCCCCTTTGCTACCTCAGCTCTTAGAGAAGCTTCAAACGGTCCCGAGATAATTGCGCAAGTAAATAAAGAATTTGAAATTGATCTTCAGGTCTTAAGTGGTGAAGATGAAGCTAAGTTAACTTTTCTTGCTACCCGTCGTTGGTTTGGCTGGTCTGCAGGCAGATTACTGGTAATCGATATTGGTGGTGGATCACTTGAAATTGCATCTGGAACCGATGAGGCCCCAGAAGTTGCGGTCTCACTTCCACTAGGGGCAGCTCGCCTAACAAAGGATTATTTAACTGGTGATCCATTTACTTCAAAAAGTATTAGAGCTCTTCGTGATCACGTAGAAGCCCAGCTTGAATCAATTTTGCCAGCTTTAGTCCAACACCAAAATACTGACCGTGCAATTGCAACTAGCAAAACCCTTAGAACCCTAGCCAGACTTACCGGTGACTGGTTTGGCGGTAATGGAAAAATAATTACTTTGGATTCAATTAGAAAGATGCCCGCAAAGTTGGCAGAAATGACTTTAGAAGATCGCATAAAACTTCCTGGAGTTTCGGCAAACCGAGCTCGCCAGATTACGGCCGGAGCGTTTGTAACTGAAAGCGTGATGCGAAATCTTGATCTTGAAAAGCTGGAAATCTGCCCTTGGGCGCTGCGTGAAGGCGTTATCTTGAAATATATGGACTGGACTGAGCGCTAAACAACTGGTGCTGGAATTACTTCAATTGCAACAACTTTTTTCTTCTTAAAGAAAACGACCCAAGAATCTCCAGGCTGTAATTTAAATTCAGGAAGTTCAACCTTAGATTTCTTAGAAATCTTCTCTAACATCCGAGGCAAAATCGGATTATGACTACAAAGTAATATTGTCTTACCGGTATCAGCAATTTCCTCGGCAAGATCCTTGGCATAATCCAAAGCCTTATCTTTATTCTTCTCAAATACATATTCACTTAATTGATTGGCAATCTTGGGCTCGATATTTAGCGCCTTGGTCATCCCGATTACTGTGTCATAGCAGCGCACCGCATCAGAGGTGTGGACTTCATCAACACCATAGACCTGGTAAATCGAATGCATTCGCTTAGCTTGTAATTGTCCAGTTTGTTCTAACGGGCGATCTTCATCGCCGCCTTGCCACTCTTTGCGGGCAAGTGCTTTTGCATGGCGCAACATAATTAGGGGCTTAGCATCGAAATCAAGGGATATAAATTTGCCAAGAATTTCAATGTCAGATTCTCTAGACAATTTTGCAAGAGCTAAATCTAAATCAACCCAAAGGAGTTGATCTACTTCGCTATTTGGTTTGAAATCTGAGCCGTCTTCTATTGCCTCGGCGCACCAATACGAAACTTGTTTTTGTCCATCGACGGAGAAATATTCAATTTGACCAATAAATTGTCCAAGTCGTACTTGTAGTCCGGTCTCTTCCATAATCTCGCGATAAGCACAAGCCATCAGCGTTTCACCGGAATCTAATTTCCCTTTTGGCAGCGACCAATCGTCATAACGTGGTCGATGAACAATCGCAGTTTCTATGACCCCTTCATTGTTTTTGCGCCAAACCACTCCGCCGCCAGCAAGTACTAAATCACTCATCCGCGCACCCGATACCACCTAATAACTTGCGAGTGGAAATCTTCCAACCGCTCTCCCGCATCGTTATTTACAACTCGATTCCAATGGCCAACTTGGTCCATATGCCAGCTAGGAGTGATTGGTGACAGATAACCATCTAGCGCACGAATCAACATTCGCTTGTGATCTGTCTGGGTCAGACGGACCATACTTTCAACTCGACGATCAAGATTTCGGTTCATCAGATCGGCGCTGCCAATCCAAAGTTCATCATCACCGCCATTAGCAAAATGGAAAATTCTTGAATGCTCAAGGAATCGACCAAGAATTGAAACGGCTGTTATGTTTTCTGATAACCCAGGAACACCGGCGCGAATTGCGCATATTCCTCGGACTACTAATTCAACCTTCACGCCCGCAGCAGATGCCTCATAAAGCTTTTGAATAAATTCTTCGTCCAAAATTGAATTGAGTTTAAATCTGATAAATGCTGGCTTGCCTGCTTTTTGGTTTTCAATTTCGCGTTGAATACGCTCAAGCAGTCCGCTGCGAAGAGTTCTAGGAGCAACTAGAAGTCGCTCAAATGAAGTCTGTGGGGCAAAGCCCGATAGTTGGTTGAAGAGTTTATTTACATCCTCGCCCAGTACTTGATCACCACTTAGAATTCCAAAATCCTCATAAAGTCTGGCCGTTTTTGGATTGTAGTTACCAGTTCCCATGTGAACATAGCGGCGAATACCGCTACCTTCTTGGCGAACGACCAAAGAAAGTTTTGCGTGGGTTTTTAATCCAACTAAGCCATAGACAACGTGGACTCCAGCGTCTTCAAGCTTTCTAGCCCAGCGCACATTTGCCTGCTCATCAAATCGTGCTCGAATTTCAATTACAGCTAGTACTTGCTTGCCAGACTCAGCAGCTTCAATTAGCGCCTCGACAATCGGTGAGTCACCAGAAGTTCTATAAAGGGTCTGCTTGATAGCCAAGACATGTGGATCTATAGCAGCTAGTTCTAGAAACTTCACCACCGATGAGTTGAAAGACTCATATGGGTGGTGAACTAGTACTTCTCGACGACGGATCGAGTCAAAGAATTCTTCAGAAGATTCGGTATCAACTTCGCGCAGATCCCAAGCAACTTGATTGCGAAATGCTGGGAATTTCAATTCTGGTAAATCGATATCGGCGATCATATTAAGACCAGTTAAATCAAGTGGCTCTGGGTAGTGGCTAATGTCTTCATCTTTGATTGAAAGCTCTTCTTTGAGAGTGTTTAGCAACTCTGGATTTATATCTGAAGAGACTTCCAGTCTTACAGGTGGTCCAAACTTGCGACGTAATAATTCTTGCTCCATTGAAGCAAGCAAATCTTCCGACTCTTCTTCTTCAAGCTCTAAGTCAGCATTTCGAGTTAAGCGAAAGGTGTAACAATCAACAATTTCCATCCCTGGAAAAAGCTCGGAGATGTTGGCCGTAATAACTTGTTCCAAGGGAACGAATCTACGGTCATCAATATTTGTTGTTTGCACAAAACGTGGCAGATTTGATGGCACCTTTACTCTGGCAAAAAACTCACCGCCAGTCTCTGGGTTCTTAACCACTACAGCCAAGTTAAGTGAAAGCCCAGAAATGTAGGGAAAGGGATGTGAGGGGTCAACGGCTAGCGGGGTTAATACCGGAAAAATCTTTTTCTGGAAATTTGCTCTTGCTACAGCCTTTTCTTCTTCTGAAAGTTTTTCCCACACAACGATGTGGATACCCTTTTCTATTAAGTTAGGAAAAACATCTTCATGAAAGCATTTGGTGACCCGCTCAATTAAGTGTTGGGTCTTATCTGAAATAGCTGTCATTAGTTGGGTGGGTGTGTAGCCAGCAGTATTTGATTTAGTGACCCCAGATTCAAGCTTTCGCTTTAATGTGGCAACTCGAATCATGTAAAAGTCATCAAGGTTTGAGGAAAAAATTGATAAGAAGCGACAGCGCTCCAGTAGGGGTGTTTGAGGATCTTCGGCCAACTCCAAAACGCGTTGATTAAAGTCGAGCCAACTTAGTTCACGGTCAATCAAGGTTTCGCGTGGGTTGGTCGCTAGAAGCGGGAAGTCTTGGGAAGCCACAGGCTTATTGTGCTTTAAGACAGTGAACTGGTGGTAACGAGAAGGTGAGCGTAGAACAAACCACGCTCAAATCGCCCTGGCACCAGGCCAAAAAGTTGGCCCCAAGACCACCCTTTCCTTCACCCACGATATCTGTTCAAGAAAAAGTAATGAATCTAAACTGTAAATCCCTTATGTACGTGCTTTAACGATATTGATTGCGAGGTCAGAATTGAGAAATCTTTTCGGGCGCGACCTCGCAATTGATATTGGAACTGCAAACACAGTTATTTACCAATCACATAAAGGCATAGTTTTAAATGAGCCTAGCGTCGTTTGTATAAATACTGATAATGGAAATGTGCTTACCGTGGGTAGCGAAGCGCGCAAGATGGTTGGGCGAACGCCAGATAATATTATTTCCATCCGTCCCCTTAAAGATGGTGTTGTCGCCGATTTTGAAACAGCGCAAAAGATGCTACGAATGTTTATGGCGATGGTTGGAACTCGAGGATTACTCTCTAAGCCAACAGTGATTGTTGCAGTCCCACCAGTAGTTACCTCGGTTGAACATCGGGCAATTAAAGATGCTGCCTATGCCGCAGGTGCACGTAAGGTCTACATCATGGAAGAACCAATGGCCGCTGCTATTGGCGCCGGACTTCCAGTCCAAGAACCAGTTGGATCAATGATTGTAGATATTGGCGGTGGCACCACAGATGTAGCTGTTATTTCACTTGGCGGAATTGTCACATCTCGCTCAATTCGAATTGGTGGGGACGCCCTGGACGCCGCAATCGTCACCTATGTTAAGAATGAATACAATTTACTAATTGGGGATCGAACTGCCGAAGAGTTAAAGATGGCAATTGGATCGGCTTTTAAAACTAGCGATGAAGCAAGTGCCAGAGTTCGTGGCCGCGACTTAGTAACCGGTCTTCCTAAAGATTTACAAGTTACCCCGGCGGAAATTCGCTCAGCAATCTCAGATGGTGTTGGAAGAATAATTAGTGCAATTAAAGCCACGTTAGATGAAACCCCACCTGACTTGGTGGCTGATCTGTCTAGAAATGGAATTGTTTTAGCTGGCGGCGGCGCCTTGCTTCGAGGCTTGCCAGAACGCCTTCGCCATGACACCGGGATGCCAGTTGTGGTTGCTCAAGATCCACTTTATGCCGTGGTAAATGGCGCTGGGATGTGTGTTGAAAATTTAGATATGTTGAAACAGATTTTGATTCCAGAATCTAAAGGTTAAATTCTTACTTTCCCCACAAAACCGGAGTGACAAACTTGGCACTTCTTCCATCACCTGAGGATTTCCCGCGCGCTCTGCGCCAAATCCAGGGAATAACAAAGGTAACAATCCAGATGATGTTCTCCATGGTTCGCTTTAATTTTGGTTTAGGCACAGCTGGTGGCAAAGGCTTGCGCCAGCCTGCATCAAAGGGATAGCCGAGTTTTTCTAATACTGCCTCGCCCATTCGCCAATGGCCCTCAACATTTAAGTGCAAGCGATCGGTGTGAATAAACCTACGATCAGCAAGCCACAGGGCGTCCCTTGCTTCATTTAGAATCGCGCCGTATTTCTTGGCTGTTTGTCGAACATCGATGTTGAAATCACTAAAACGCTGATGCCATAGATCTGCTGTCTTTCCCTTTGCATCTACCCGATCTAGGACTGTGAATAACATAATTGTGGCACCGGTGGCCGCAAGTTCGGCAACGCCATCGTGATAGCGCTGCTTTGCTAATTCTGGGTTGTAGTTTGGCCGCAGGCAATCATTTGCACCTGCATGAAATGAAATAAGCGTTTGCTTGCCAGTCACATATTTTTTCACCAAAGGGATCTGATCATCGATTACCTGCTGAAGTAATTTTCCCCGGATAGCGAAGTTTAAATATGTAAAGTCATCAGATTCTTTTGCCAATCCATCAGCAGCGCGATCAGCCCAGCCACGATACTCACCATTAACCTTTTCATCACACATTCCTTCAGAGAAAGAATCTCCAAGAACAATGAAACGGTTGTATTTCATGGCTTAAGCTCCGCGGATTTCGGCAATCTTATAAAGGGTAATTGCGGTTGCAACCGAGGCATTTAGGGATTCCACATCAGATTGCATTGGAATAGAAAGTATTAGGTCACACTTCTCGCGAGTTAAGCGAGATAGGCCCTTACCTTCAGAGCCAACAATTAAATAGACCGATTCTTTTGCAAGTGAGAAGGCTGGCAAGTTCTCTTGTCCTTCGGCATCTAGCCCAACAACAAAATAACCTTCCTTCTTGGCATCTTCAATAGAGCGAACCAAGTTTGTTACCTGACAAATTGGCAAACGAGCAGCAGCCCCGGCAGATGATTTCCAGGCAGAGCCAGTCATAGTTGCATTGCGACGTTCTGGAATTACAACTCCATCGGCATTAAATGCTGCAGCAGATCTAACAATTGCGCCAAGGTTATGAGGGTCGGTAACTCCATCTAGGCCAATTAGTAGCCCTGGCTTCTTTGCGCCCTTGATTATTGCCTCAAATTCTTTGTATGCAAAAGGCTTGATAATTAGTGCAACACCTTGATGATTAGTTGTGCCAGTAACACCATCTAGTTGCCCGCGAGGAACTTCTTTAATAGTTAAGCCTTGATTCTTTGCCAAGCGCAAAGCCTCAGTCATGCGCTCATCCATCTCAACTCTTTCAGCAACCATAAGTTCCTTTGCCGGAATTTTGGCGCGAAGTGCTTCAACAACTGAGTTGCGCCCGGCAACGGCGTCTTCTGATGCACGAGTTTCTAAACGTGATTCTGGTTTGCGAACTGAAGTGCGCTTTGCCGTTGGGCGATTTGGCTTATTGCCATCTTCATATCCCAGTTGTTCACGGCGCTTTCGTCCGGGCCTTACCATTTAACTAACCGTCCAACGGGTGCCATTTGAAGTGTCTTCAATTGTGATTCCTAACTTTGTAAGGGAATCGCGAATGAGATCACTCGCGGCAAAATCTTTTCTCTCTCGTGCTGCAGTGCGTTGTTCTAGGGCCAAACTAACTAACCCATCGAGCAATTCTTTCTTTTCTGACTGGGATGTGGCAAAAATTGGATCAAATGGATCACAGCCAAGGATTGCTAGTGCGCCACGAACATCAGATGCGGCGGCTGCCAACTCCTTCTTATCATTTGCCGTTATCGCAGAGTTTCCAGTCTTAACTAACTCTGAAATATTTGCTAGCGCTGTTGGCACTGCCAAATCATCATTCATGGCGGCTTT
>CAIJOE010000063.1 GCA_903822245.1 uncultured Actinomycetes bacterium | reverse complement strand
TATCTAAGCCAAGAGTTGATTTACCAACAGCAGGACGAGCAGCTAGAACAATCATGTTTCCAGGATGGAAACCATTGGTTAGTGCATCTAAATCTTTGAAGCCAGATTTAACACCTTCACCGCCCACGCCATTTGAAATAGCTTCGATATCGTCTAGTGCTTGTGGCAATAGTTCTGAAAGTTGGATGTAATCCTCTGAGGTGCGGTGCTCAGTGACGTTATAGATCTCTGCTTGGGCTTGATCAACCGCGTCATCGATCTCGCCTTCTTGCGAGTAGCCAAGTTGAACAATCTTTGTTCCAGCTTCAACTAGTCGGCGCATGATTGCGTGATCTCGAACGATGCGCGCGTAGTAACCAGCATTTGCCGCAGTTGGAACAGAATTAATAAGAGTGTGTAGATATGGTGCGCCGCCAGCGCGAGCAATATCGCCACGCTTTGTTAGTTCTGATGAAACAGTTACTGGGTCAACTGGTTCACCGCGACCATATAGATCAAGAATTGCATCGTAGATAAGTTCATGTGATGGGCGATAGAAATCGCGATCTTTAATAACTTCAACAACATCAGCGATTGCTTCTTTAGATAGCAACATGCCACCTAGAACACCTTGCTCTGCAACTAAATCTTGGGGTGGGGTGCGTTCGAATTCAACGCTAGCTGCGCTATTTGCAACGCGGTTATTGCCACGGTTTGGAAGTTCGGAGATGCTCATATCTCTATCCTCCCAATTAGCACTGACACCGTGGCCTTTAGCCAGGTGATCTGTGGTTATTACTAGTTATTGGCCTAACTTAATGAGAATTCACCTTTGAGGGTTAGAAAGAGGTAGCGATGATGTGAGCAACTCTGTGGGAAAGCTGTGAATAGCTGTTGATAACTAACCAATATCTGTTCATAACCCCTTGGGGTAGCACTCATCTGAGCGTGAGGCCCTGTGGGTAAAGAAACTTTCTTTCATCTCAAATAATAAGAAAGGCTCACCTCAATTGAGGTGAGCCTTAATTAATTAGATCAGATTAAGCAGAAACAACGTTCACATTGATTGTGGCAGCAGTTTGTCCGTGAAGTGAAACCTTCGCAGAATACTTTCCAGCCTTCTTAATGTGTCCACCGGCTTGCTTAACGCTGTGGCGATCGATATCTAGACCAGTTGCAACCTTGATTGCAGCAACGATGTCCTTGTCGGTTACAGAACCGAATAGAACTCCTGATGCGCCAACCTTGGCCTTAACGGTGATATCTGCCTTCTCAAGAGTTGCTTTGATTTCTTTTGCATGATCAAGGTCTCGAATAGCGCGAGCGCTCTTTGCGCGGCGAATGCCTTCAATCTGCTTCTCGCCACCGATGGTCCATGCAATTGCATAGCCACGAGGTAGTAGCAGGTTGCGGGCGTAACCATCTTTTACGGTCACAACATCACCAGGTGTGCCTAGACCATTAACATCACGAGTAAGGATTAGCTTCATTTTTAGTTAACCGTCCTTATCTAGCTGTTGAGGTGTAAGGCAGAAGTGCCATTTCGCGGCTGTTCTTAACAGCTGCGGCAATCTGACGTTGGTGTTGTGTGCAAGCACCGGTTACTCTACGAGCACGGATCTTGCCGCGATCTGAGATGTACTTGCGAAGAAGATTGATGTCCTTGTAATCGATATAAGTTGCCTTATCGCGACAGAATGAACATGGCTTCTTCTTAAACTTCTTCATTGCTGCTGCCGACATCTTGCTTACTTTTGGCTTTGGCTTTAGCGTCTTATTATTTCTTGCGCCCACTGTGGTGCTCCTTTTTAGGATGCCCCGACGATTCGCTTGGAAAAGTCAGGAATGGTTGGTTTATTAGAACGGAGGTTGATCGTCGCTACCGGCTGAAGACCAGCCGCCACCGACGGGAGCTGCAGACCATGGGTCTTCAGCTGATGAAGTTTCTGCAGTAGGAGTTGAGAATGAACCGCCGGCAGCACCTGCTGCGCGAGTTGTCTTTGTGACTTTGGCAGTTGCATTACGTAGAGATGGACCAACTTCGTCTACTTCGACCTCAAACACAGTGCGCTTTTCGCCCTCTTTGGTTTCGTATGAGCGTTGCTTCAAACGACCAGAAACAATTACGCGCATTCCGCGAGTAAGTGACTCTGCAACGTTCTCTGCTGCTTGACGCCAAATTTGGCATTGCAAAAAGAGGCTATCGCCGTCTTTCCATTCATTTGTGTTCTTATCTAGGTAACGCGGAGTTGAAGCAACCGTGAACTTTGCAACTGCAGCACCAGATGGTGTGAAGCGCAATTCAGGGTCATTTACTAAGTTACCGATCATTGTGATCGTTGTATCTCCAGCTGCCATATCTATTCTCTCTTATCTCTTTTTTATCTACTTTGGATGCTTGTTGGTTATTTATTCTGGGCGAACGACTTTGGTACGAAGTACCGATTCGTTCAAATTCAGTTGGCGATCAAGTTCTTTAATCGCATCTGGACCACAGTGCATATCAACGACTGCGTAAATACCTTCAGGCTTCTTATTGATTTCGAAGGTCATACGACGACGGCCCCAAATGTCGAGCTTGTCGACTTTGCCACCACTGTCTTTGATGATCTTGAGATATGTCTCAAGACTTGGTGCGACTGTGCGTTCTTCTAATTCAGGATCGAGAATGACCATGAGTTCATAATGACGCATACGTTAACCCCACCTCCTCTGGACTAAAGCGGCCACGGGATTTCCGCGGCAGGAGGGTTAAAAACCTTCAAGCTAAATTCACGGATGTGAACTCATCTGAAGGAAGGCTAAGCGTAACCGTCACCCGCTGACAAGAGAAATTCGCTGTTTTGGGGAGCAATCTGCTGTGTGGATTTGCGTGATCCGAGCGTAAGACGGGCGATAAACCAGCCAAGTGCCGCAATTCGGATAAAGATGGCCAGAGCGTAGGCCCGCTGGCCAATTCCAAAGTGCGCCCCAGAATAAGAGGCAAGGTATTGCCAAATAGCAAGGTGATAAATCATTTCCGCTCCTTGCCAGATCCAAAATGCAAAACGGTCCTTCTTATCATGCAAGGCAAGTATCGCTAGCGGGGTTAACCACAAAATATATTGCGGTGAGTAAACCTTTGAGGCTGTTACAAATATTGCAACTACAAAAAATGATAGCTGGGCCAGAGTTGGTTCTTCTTTTAACCCAAGAGTAAGAATTGTAAATACAAATGCCCCAAAAATAAAAGCTAGGGTAGAAAATAGATTTAAGTGATTTATATTTATTCCAAAGACACTTAAGCCATGCCAGATTGAACCCCAATCAGCGCCTCGCTCGGAATTTAATTTAAAGAAGCGATACCACCCAACTGGGGTAGTAATAATAAATGGAAGGTTAATTACCAGCCAAACTCCAACGCTTGCTAATCCAAACTTGGCAGCTTTCATTAATTCATTTCGGCGCCAAAATATTATGAATGCTGGTAGCAGCAAAACAATCGGGAAAAATTTAACTGCCATGCCTATTCCAAGCATGACTGCACTTTTCTTATTCTTACCTTTATCAAAATAATAAATTGCCGACAGCGCTGGTAATACTGCCCACATATCCCAATTAATAAACATTGAAGCAATCACAACTGGAGCTATTGGTAATAAATACCAAAGATCTGGTCGCATTCTCTTTAGCAGGATTACCACACCAATAAATAAAATTGAAATTAAGATTGCATTGACATCAAAGTAATTTCGATATTGATCACTATTATGTTTGACCAAAAAACTAGTCGCATACATAATCACGCCAGTAAGTGGTGGATACTCAACAGCATTGGTATTTGAAGAATAAGGCCAGGTGTGAGTTGTTAACCCTCGATCACTAAAGAGGGATGGCAGATCGGAATAACAAGCGTGAACATAGTCTTGCGGGGCGCCCCAGCCGTAAGCGCGACAATGATCAAACTTTATAAAAGAAAAGATGATTGCAAGCAAAGAAAGAAAGATCGCGCTCTTTGCTAGGAGCTTCATTTCTTACTTCTTTTTAGTTGCTTTTGGCGAAGGAGAGGCAGAAAACTTTTCTACTGGTTTTGGAGTTGGGGTAATGGCAAGTGATGGATCAAGTGTTGGTACCGCACTTGCATAAGGGGTTGCCTCAGTTCCACCAATATTTGCTGGAGCTGGGAAAGGAATGATTGGCAAGCCTTTTAGCGCGCCCTTCATATAGGTATTCCAAATTCTGGCGGGGTAGCTTCCACCAGTTACCGAATTCAAACCACCAATTCCGTTTAGTGATTGCGTGGCATCATCTCTAAAGAAAGCAACTGAGGTTGCAAATTGTGGGGTGTAACCATTAAACCAAGCAGATGCATTATCGGTAGTGGTTCCAGTCTTGCCAGCGGTTGGTTGTTTAATGCCCGCACTAGCCGCAGTTCCAGTTCCATATTGGGTTACTTGTTGAAGGGCATAGGTTAGATCAGCCATAACATCGGCTTTGAAGACTTCCTGGGTTTGTTGTTGTGCTTGGTAGAGCACACCTTTATTTGAACCTAAGACTTCATTAACAATAAATGGCTTGGCATAAATACCGTTGGCGGCAAAAGTTGCATAGGCACTTGCCACATCTATTACATGTGGGCTAGCAACACCTAGTGAAACTGATGGGGTTGGCATTAACGCAACCGTATTTGGAATACCGGCCCGGCGGGCAACATCAACAACTTTATCTGGGCCAGCTTTAATACCAAGTGGCACAAATATTGTGTTAATTGAATGCGCGGTTGCAAAGAGAAGATTTACATCATCAAATTGCTCGTTGCCGTAATTAAATACTGGGTATGGCTTACCAACATCATCAAAGACTTTAGGTGACCGGCCGTTCCAGGTAGAAGTAAGGGGAATTCCTGATTCAAGGGCTGCGATAAGTGCGAATGGTTTGAACGTAGAGCCAGCCTGGGTAATACCTTGTGTAGCACTGTTTAATTGGCTTACCAAGTAATCTCGCCCGCCATAAAGTGCAACTATTTCACCAGTTCCTGGCCTAATTGAAACTAATCCAATTCGAAGATTATCTGGTGCTTTAGCTGGAGTTCCTTTATCAACTGCTAGAACTGCTGCTTCTTGGTTTTGTTTTATTAAAGTTGTGCGAATTACATAACCACCTGTTTGTAGTTGGCTTTCAGTAAAGCCCAGCTTGGCTAATTCACTTACTACGTAAGAAACGATGTAGCCCTTTGGACCGGCAAGTGCGCCAGAGGTAACGCGAGGCCTAATGGTAGGAAACTTCATTACATCAGCACTCTTTTTAGTTAGCCACTTCTCAGCGACCATGCCATCAATTACATATTGCCATCTTGCTTGGATTCGCTTGGTGCTATTTGGACCATTTGCCGGATCGTAATATCCAGGAGAGCGCAAAATACTTGCTAATACTGCTGCCTCTGGCACGGTTAGTGATTGAACTGATTTCCCAAAGTAAACCTCAGATGCGGTTTCAACACCGTAGGCACCGCGGCCAAACCAAATAGTGTTCAAGTAGTTTTCTAAGATTTGATCTTTTGACATTGAGTTTTGTAACTTCAACGAAATTATAAGTTCTTTTACTTTACGGATAACAGTTCTATCTGGTGAAAGAAATGCGGTCTTGGCATATTGCTGGGTAATTGTGGAACCGCCTTGAAGTGAACCACCTTTTAGATTGTTAAATAGCGCACGCAAAATACCCACCGGACTTACTGCTGATTCACTATAGAAATTGCGATCTTCTGCTGCCATAACTGCATGGCGAACTGTGAGTGGGATGTTTGCTAATTTAACTATTGTTCGGTTTTCTGAACCCAATCTTCCAGCTTCAGAACCATCTTCGTATTGAATAATTGTTGATTGGCTATTTACGAAAGCATTTGGATCTGGCACTTTCACAGTGAAATAGGCATAGGCAAATCCGAGAACTGCAAGAATGAATCCAGTGCCGACAAGGAAGATGCCGTATCGAATTAATTTTGCTGGGGATAGGCCAAAACGCATAAGTAAAGGTTACCGTCTGCCTTGTTCACGAAGGATTCCTTCGTGAATGTGCCAGCTCTTTACTTTGTTCCCCGGTTGGATGTCATCATCTTCAAGGGTGTGAACCTTGCGAGGTGGCTTTCTAGTCTTTCCATCACCCAATAAGAATGAATAAATAATGTGGTTCCAGTCGCACTCTAAGCAAACTTCCACCGTATAGACACGAAACTCACCATATTGGCTCTGCATTTCAATTAGTTCTGAAATTGATTTAATTCGACCTGAGTACTGTCCTAGTTGATCACCAAAGACATATCTAAGTTCGCGAATCTCTCGCTTTCGACAAACGGGGCAATCTCGCTTTGTTTGCTCGCCATGATGTTTTGCCGCCCGCTTTAAATAAGGATCGGCGTCACAAGCTTCGGCGGCCGAGGCAGCGCCTCGAAAAAGTGCTTGCAGGGTCGCACGGCGATCGAGAGAGTAATCGATCTCGTCGCGCCGATTTAAGCCAGAACTCATAAGGCTAAGGATAAGTCATTACCCTTTGCCAATGCGAAAGATGCGGATCTTTGAAAAGAGCAGCTCCTTTCCAAAGTTGCTACAAATCCGCTGGCTCGGTCAATTCACAGATGGCCTCTTCCAATCAGCCTTGGCTTCCTTTGTTTTATTTTCTCCCGAACGTCAACCCAGTGCGGTTAGTGCAGCGTTAGCTTTTTCTGTGGTGCTTCTTCCTTATTCGCTAATTGGTCCATACGTTGGAATTTTTCTTGACCGCTTTAGTAGAAGGCGGATAGTTCAAGTTTCAAATCTGATCCGAGCCGGCGATCTAATAATTATTGCACTATTAATTAAGGCAAGTACTACTGGCGCAGTTTTAACTCTCTTTGTTCTATTTGCTTTTGGAATTAACCGATTAATTCTTTCTGGGCTCTCTGCGGGACTGCCATTAATTGTTAAACGTGAGGAACTAATTGCAGCAAATGCATTAGCGGTTACTGGTGGAACTATCTTTGTTGTAATAGGTGGCGGAGTTGGAATTGGGATTAAGAATTTTATTGACAAGGGAGGCAACGGAGATTTAGCTGATGCTGTTTTGATTTTTCTTGCTTCGGCTAGTTATTTGGTTGCCTCACTAATTACCAACCGCCTATCTAAAAATGAATTAGGGCCTTTGGCTCACGAGGTGAGTTCTGAAATTAAAGGTTGGAAAGAGATGCTTGAAGGTTTGCATATCCTTCGCGAACATAAAGATGCTATGCGCGGCATCCTTGCTACCGCGGTTCAACGTGGTGGCTTAACTGCCCTTACTTTGATGGGACTTTTGCTAGAACGAAACACCTATAACCCAAGTGATAATCCTGATGCCGGGTTGCGTGGCCTAGCACTTGCGATTTCAATTGCTGGAGTTGGAATTGGCATTGGCTCATTTATTAGTCCAATCGGCGCTGGAAAATATGGGCGCCACCGCTGGATTAAATTCTCGATGGTTGGACCGATTCCGTTCTTAATAATTACTGCTCTTTCAAGTAATGAGGCATTATTTATTACTTCTGCCTTTTTTGTTGGGTTATTTGGGCAAAGTGTGAAAGTTACTAATGATTCACTGGTGCAGACTAAAATTATGGATGAATACCGGGGAAGAACTTTTGCTTTTTATGATGTTGCAGTTAATGGCGCAATAGTTGGTGGCGCAATCACAGCAGCTTTGGTTTTACCGTCAAGTGGTGTCTCACTGCCACTTCCACTTTTGATCAGTGCGGTCTATCTTTTAATAACTCTTACGGTTCTTAAAAGGACTAACTTTTCGGGCCATTTAGCGACCACCAAGTAAGTAACTCTGCGGTTGCAGCCTCAAGGCCAAGTGGACCTCGCTCCATGCGTAGATCTAATAGGTATTGATATGCCTTGCCTACAATTGGCGAGGGTTTAACCCCGAGAATTGTCATTATCTCTTCACCATTTAAATCTGGTCGTATCTTTTCTAATTCTTCTTGTTCCATAAGCAGCAAGATGCGCTCTTCAAGTGAGTCATAGGTCTTAGATAAGGCCTCTGCTTTTCGTTGATTTCGAGTTGTGCAATCAGCGCGAGTTAACACATGCAGATGAGTTAATAGATGCTCGGCATCTCGGATGTAGCGACGCACTGCTGAATCAGTCCATTCACCACCACCATAACCATGAAAGCGAAGGTGTAGAAATACAAGCTGCGCAACATCTGAAATTTCATCATTGCTAAAGCGCAGCGCTTTTAAGCGCTCTTTTGCCATTCTGGCGCCAACCACTTCGTGATGATGGAAAGAGACGCCGCCACCATCAATTAATTCACGAGTTTTAGGCTTACCAATGTCGTGGAGAAGCGCTGCTAAGCGAATAATTAGATTAGGCCCGCCTAGACGATCCTCTAGGGCTATTGCTTGTTCTAATACTTTTAATGTGTGTTCATAAACATCTTTATGATGGTGATGTTCATCAATTTCCAATTTTAGTTTTGGTAGTTCAGGCAAGATGTAATTTGCCAGGCCAGTCTCAACTAGTAACTCAATACCTAATCGTGGATTATTAGACATAAGTGTTTTGGTAAATTCATCGCGAACTCTCTCGGCTGAGATAATTTCAATTCGGGATGCCATCTGGGTAATTGCAGTAACAATCGATGGATCTACTGTGAAATCTAATTGCGACATAAATCTGGCAGCTCGCATCATGCGAAGTGGGTCATCTGAAAATGAATCCTCGGGCGTGCCAGGTGTGCGAAGTTGTTTCTTTGCTAAATCTGATACGCCATCGAAAAGATCAATAAATATTGGTGGGGCGGTGGTTAATTCAAGTGCCATCGCGTTGACAGTAAAGTCGCGTCGCTTTAAATCTCCATCAATTGAATCACCAAAAGAAACTTCTGGTTTACGACTTTGTGGATCATAATTTTCAGAACGATATGTTGTAATTTCAATTGTTACATCCCCGCGTTTACCAGCAATAGTTCCAAACTCGCGGCCGGTTTCCCAAATGACTTCCACAAAATCTTCCATGATTTTCTTTGTGTCATCAGGTCTAGCATCTGTTGTGAAATCTAAATCATTTCCAAGGCGCCCTAAAATTGCATCTCGAACTGGACCACCAACTAGCGC
>CAIJOE010000062.1 GCA_903822245.1 uncultured Actinomycetes bacterium | reverse complement strand
GCAAGAAGGCAGCTGCTAAGAAGGCTGCTCCAAAGCGTCGCAAGAAGGCAGCAGCTAAGAAGGCTGCTCCAAAGCGTCGTCGCAAGAAGGCAGCAGCTGCTTCAGCTGCTCCAAAGAAGCGTCGTCGCAAGAAGGCTGCTGCAAAGTAGTCAAAGCAGTTTAAAGAAAAGACCCGCTACGAAAGTAGCGGGTCTTTTTTAATTCCTATATTTTTTTCTTAAGCCTCATCTAAGTATTGATCGCGAAGCCTGGATTGGACTCGATCAAATATCTTGGCTAACTCTTCTTGGTCTTTCACGGTTAGATGATCAACAAATCTATTGCGCACACTATCGACGTGATCTGGGGCAGCTTTGAGAATTGCCTTCCAACCCTTTTCGGTCATAACGGCAAAGTAGCCGCGCTTATCAGATTCACATTCTTCGCGCTTTACCCAGCCAGCCTTTTCCATAACCTTCATTCGATGGGAGAGGCGAGATTTGGAAAGCATCGCAATCTCAGCCAATTCACTCATCCGCATTCGGCGATCTGGGGCATCACTTAACTGAGCTAAAACTTCATAATCTGCCATCGACAAATCATGGCCAGTCAGATCAGAATCAAGGGCATCTAATAGGCGCCTTGAAGCAATGATGTATGAACGCCAAGCCTTCATCTCGCGGGGATTTAGCCATTTAGGGGCGTTGGCTTTAGGAGACATGAAATTAGTTTAGTTGAAAGTTGTAGTACTTCCAATTGTTATAGGCTCGGGGTATGACTTCAAAGCTTGCAAGTGGAATTGATCTGGCCCATGTCAAGGCGGCGGTGCGACCACAAGATGATCTCTATCGACACGTCAATGGGACCTGGATTGATAACGCGATAATTCCAGCAGACCGCTCCTCCGATGGTGCTTTCTATGCTCTCTATCAACAAGCCGAAGCCCAGGTCCGCCAGATCATTGAAGACTTGGCAGC
This sequence comes from uncultured Actinomycetes bacterium, assembly GCA_903822245.1. Lineage (GTDB taxonomy): Bacteria > Actinomycetota > Actinomycetes > Nanopelagicales > Nanopelagicaceae > AAA044-D11. The sequence goes on along the minus strand of CAIJOE010000062.1, from coordinate 8,612 downwards.
AAGTAATAGCGCCCCGGGCAGTGTGGCAGCAAAGGTCGGTGACCTCTATGGCTCTTTTATGGCCGAGGCGGCAATTGAGCAACTAGGCATCAGGCCAATTCAAAAGGATTTGGATCGCGCACTTTGCATTGAGAATCAAAAAGATTTCTATTTAGTTCTTGGTGAGTTTGAGGCCCGCGGACTTGGTGGCCTGTTCTATCAATACATCACCACCGACAACATGGCTTCAGATACCAACATTGTCTATCTTGGCCAATCCGGACTCTCGCTGCCAGATGAGGCTTACTACCGGGAAGAAGAATTTGCTGAAATTAGAACCGCCTTTGCCAGCCACATTGAGAAAATGTTTAATCTGGCAAAGATTGCTAATGCCAAGGAGCATGCAAAGCGAATCTTGGCACTGGAAAGCAAGATCGCAGCCACTCACTGGGATCAAGTAAAAGATCGCGATGCCACTCTTACCTATAACAAGATGAGCTTTGCTCAACTTGTGGCTAGTGCCCCGGCATTTGATTGGCAGCAGTGGCTATTGTCTAGTCAAACCCCAAAACACGTGATGGAAAATGTGATCGTTCGCCAACCATCCTTTTTCTCTGAGATCAGCACTTTGCTCGCAGACTTTGATCTTGCCTCCTGGAGTTCTTGGCTTACTTGGCATCTACTTTCAAGTGCGGCATCGGCGCTAAGTAGTGAATTTGTAAATGAGAACTTTAGTTTCTACGGAACTACTTTATCTGGCACTCCGGAGTTAAAAGCTCGTTGGAAGCGCGGGGTCTCACTAGTTGAAGGATCACTGGGCGAGGCAGTAGGCCAGGTCTATGTAGATCGCCATTTCCCACCTGCAGCAAAAGAGCGAATGGTGGAATTGGTTTCTAATCTAATTGAGGCCTACCGCGTAGATATCGCAGCCCTTAATTGGATGAGTCCACAAACCAAAACAAAGGCCTTTGAAAAGCTCGATAAATTCACACCCAAGATCGGCTATCCCGATAAATGGCGCGACTACTCAAAGTTGGAAATAAATCGCGATGACCTACTTGGCAATTTAGCCCGAGTTGCAAAGTTCAATCAGGATTATGAGTATGCCAAAATCGGTGCGCCAGTAGATCGCTCTGAATGGCTTATGAGCCCCCAAACAGTTAATGCTTATTACATGCCTGGTATGAATGAGATTGTTTTTCCAGCCGCGATTTTGCAGCCACCATTTTTTGATCTCGAGGCCGATGATGCCGCAAACTACGGTGGAATTGGCGCGGTTATTGGCCACGAGATTGGCCATGGCTTTGATGATCAAGGTTCAAAATATGATGGCGATGGAAATTTAAATAACTGGTGGACAGATTTAGACCGAGTTGAATTTGAAAAACGAGCAAATAAATTAATTGCCCAATACGAACAGCTCCATCCTATGGAAGCCCCAGATGTTCACGTCAATGGCGCTTTGACAATCGGTGAAAATATTGGCGACTTAGGTGGCCTAACTATTGCCATCAAGGCATATGAGCTTTCACTAGATGGAAAAGCTGCCCCGGTCATTGATGGCCTAACTGGCGCCCAAAGATTATTTATGGGTTGGGCCCAATGCTGGCGCCAAAAGATGCGAGCTGAAGAGGTTCGTCGCCGAGTTGCCACCGATCCCCACTCACCAGATGAGTTTCGTTGCAACCAAGTGGTTCGAAACCTAAATGAGTTCTATGAAGCCTTTGGTGTTACGCCAGATGATGCACTTTTCTTGGCAGAATCAGAGCGCGTTCGTATCTGGTAGCGATTTTGGCCTCAGAAATAGCGATTATTCGCCTTTAAAGGCGGTTTTTAGCCCTATTCGGGGAAATGGCATGCAACTGTTGAAGTTCCGACTGTTTGCAGCGCAGGAACCGAATTTCGGCAAATTTCTTGAGCCTTCCAACAACGAGTATTAAAAACGCAACCACTCGGTGGATTAGCTGGACTTGGCAGGTCGCCCACCAAAGTTATTCGCTCACGAGTTCGCTCTATTGCTGGATCTGGAATCGGCACTGCTGAAAGTAGCGCCTTTGTATATGGATGATGTGGGGCATTGAAAAGTGATTCGGTGCTAGCCATCTCCATGACTTTACCCAAATACATAACCACAACCCGATCGGAAATATGTTGGACTACTGAGAGGTCATGGGCCACGATCAAATAGGACAAACCAAATTCGGTTTGCAGATCATCTAGCAGATTCACAACCTGGGCTTGAATTGAAACGTCCAGGGCAGAAACTGGTTCATCGGCAATGATTAATTTTGGTCTAAGGGCAATCGCCCGGGCAATACCAATTCGCTGGCGTTGACCCCCAGAGAACTCATGGGGAAAGCGATTTATGTGTTCTGGGTTTAGTCCTACTTTTTCAAGAAGTTCTTGGACCGCGCGCTTTACGCCACCTTCTGGCGTGACTTTATGAATTTCAAATGAGGCCGCAACAATGTCACCGACAGTATGGCGTGGATTTAGCGATGAGTATGGATCTTGGAAAATCATCTGCATTTGGGCGCGAAGTGGCTTCATCTTTGAATGAGAAAACTTAGTTATGTCTTGACCTTCAAAAACAATTGAGCCAGAAGTCGGTTCATAAAGTTTCAAAATTGTGCGGCCAACTGTGGTTTTTCCACAGCCAGACTCCCCTACCAAACCAACGGTTTCACCTTTTCCAACGCTTAGATCAACGCCATCTACCGCCTTTACGATATGGCGCTTTCGACCAATTAGGCCACCACTGCTATCAAAATGCTTTCGCAGATTCGAAACTTCTAGAATATTTTCACTCATAGGTGTGACCTAACTTCTTGGGCACTCAAGTGACAACGAGCTTGATGGCCAGCAAGTTTTATTTCTACTTCTGGGCGAGTGCTCTTGCATCGATTATCTGGAACGTATTTAGCAAATTCACATCGAGGCTCAAAGGCACATCCGCCCGGAAGTGAGATTAAGGAAGGTGGTTGACCTGGGATAGCTTTAAGTCTGGTGCCTCGTATTTGATCCACTCTAGGAACTGATTGGAGTAGCCCAATTGTGTAGGGATGGACTGGGTTCTTATAAATTTCATCAACTTGGCCTTCTTCAACTAGCCGACCGGCATACATGACATTTATTCGATCAGCCACTTCGGCAACCACGCCCATGTCATGGGTAATTAGGATTACCGCCATATTGAATTCTTTTTGCATATCTTTTAATAGCTTCAAAATCTGGGCCTGTACGGTCACATCTAAAGCGGTAGTTGGCTCATCAGCAATCAAGATCTTTGGGTGATTAACCAAGGCCATTGCAATCATTACCCGCTGGCGCATACCTCCGGAGAATTGATGTGGGTATGAATCAAAGCGATTCTTGGCATCTGAAATACCAACTAGATCCAACATCTCAATTGATTTCTTTCGGGCATCTTCTTTCGTGCCATCGTTATGAAGTAACCAAGCCTCAGAGACTTGATTTCCAATAGTGAAATATGGATGCAGAGCTGACATCGGGTCTTGGAAGATCATCGAGACCGTGCCGCCACGCAATTTACGCACGGTCTCAGAACTAGCCGAAACCACATCAGTAGTTGAACCCATTGAAGTGATTAAAACTTGGCCAGAGATCTTGGCAGTCTTTGGATTGTGAAGCCCCATGATTGCCATACTGGAGACAGATTTACCTGAGCCAGACTCACCAACAATGGCAAGGGTCTCGCCCAAATCAACATGAAATGAAACGTCATCAGTGGCTTGGACCAAACCATCTTCGGTGGGAAATGCCACCGATAAATTCTTAACTTCTAGTAGATGGCTCAATTTATCCGCACCCGGGGATCTAAATATGCATAGGCAATATCAACGATCAAGTTAAAGAAAATAAAGAAGGCCGCGGCCAATAACGTCGTGCCCATAATTAATGGCAAGTCATAATCACGAAGAACCGCTTTGATCGACATATAGCCAAGGCCCGGTAATTGAAATACTCGCTCGGTAATAATTGCGCCACCAAGTAGTCCGCCGAAATCTAATCCAGCATTTGTAATAAGAGGTGCAAGTGCGGTTCGTAGATTATGGCGATAGAGCACATCTCGCTCAGATACGCCCTTAGCTCTAGCGGTGCGAATGTAATCTTCAGAAGATGTCTCAATTACATTGCTTCTGGTAAGCCGGGTGTAAATCGCAGCATAGGCAAGGGCTAATGTAATCCAGGCAAAAATAAAGTTTTTGAAAAAACCAATTGGATCGGTCAGAGGTGAAACCCAAGTTCCCTGAACAATGGGATCAATCATGTGAAGTAAAAATGCGGTGATATAGATCAAAAGTCCAAGAATAAAGATTGGTAGCGATGAGCCAATTAGCACGAACGCAGTACTAAGACGATCTATATAAGTACCCTTTTTGCGAGCTGCCAAAATACCGAAAGAAATACCAACTGCCATCCAAAGGATGAAGGCACCAACGGCCAAGGTAAATGTGAAAGGAAAAGCACCAGCCATTACTTCGCTAACGCAGGCATTGTTAGGAAAGGAGTAGCCAAAGGCAGGTGCTGGGCAATGAATTATTGCTGCTCCCTCACCATATGTTCGACCTTGGAAAAGGCCCATGATGAAGTTCCACCACTGATGCCAAAGCGGGATATCTAATCCGAGGCGATGGCGATTGGCTTCTACGACAACTGGATTACAGTGCGTGCCACAAGAAAGCTGGGCTGGATCAATAGGAACTAGACCAAAAATTAAGTAAACGACAATGCTAAGTACAAAGAGCATCACAAAGGCATAGATAACGCGCTTGGATATGTACTTCAACATGTTGTAAAGATACCGATCTTTCTAAAAAAATATTCGCATTAGAAGAGGGAGAGTGCTCACACGAGCACTCTCCCTTTTTACTATTTACCTATTTGCTTACTTGAGGTGCATTGATGGGTACAACAGGGCGCCGTTAGGCATCCAGAAGTCCACACCAGCGATCTTTGAACCCCACTCGAATTGTTGCTTAGTGAAGATCGGCATAATGGTCCAATACTGGTCCATTGCAATCTGAGCTAGAACTTTCCACTCAGCTGCTTGCTTTGCACGATCGGTTTCACCTTGAGCAGCAGATACCTTGGCTGCGAAGTCCTTATAAACAGGATCATCCCAGTTCTGGTTTAGGTTAAAGCCACCATCTTTAATAAATAGTGGTGGAATAACTGTTGAGGCATTTGCCCAGTCAGCTGCCCAGCCGGCGCGAGTGATATCGCCTTGCTTTGCTGGATTCATAACTGTTGGGTAGTAAACGCCTGGCTCAATTAGATTGAACTTGGCAACCATTCCAGCTGCTTCCATTGCTGACTTGATAAGTGCTGCAGTCTTTTCTCCGGTTGCTGTCTTAGCAAGGTCGAAGTAAATACCACTTGAAGTTGCCTTTGCATATGCCGCAGGACATGAACCCTTTGCAGTTGCAAGAAGTGTCTTGGCATAGTCAGGGTTACCACCGATCTTCCAATTTGAATCGTGGATATTGCCAGTTGTTGGCGCATAGTCCGTAGCGATCGAAGGTGAGATTGGGCTATCAGCAGGAGCGCCGTATAGCTCAGATCCACCATTTAGATCGATAATTGATTGGAGATTGATTGCAAAGAAGACGGCCTTACGCACATCTAGGCAATCAAGGTGGCCCTTAGAAACGTTTGCAGTCCAATAACGAACGAATGGTCCAAGGACGTTAATTCCACGACCCTTGTACTTAGCGTCTGTATGGAAGACCTTGTTGTTGTTATTTGGTGCTTGTAGTCCTTGATCGTAGTTAACAGCGTTTGGCTGTGTGTCCTTCAAGAACATTTGGTCGCGAACATCTTCTGAGATTCCAAAACGAAGGATTACTTCATTTGGATAGGCCGGACGAATTGCATCGGTCTTCTTATCCCAGTACTTATTGCGAACTAGATCTAACTTATCGCCAGCTTTAAATGAAGCGATCATGTATGGCCCGGTGCCCATTGGCTTTAGGTCGTACTTATCTCCATTGTCGGCAGATGCCTTTACTGGTGCAACTGCTGGGTATGAACCGAAGTAGTTGAAGTCACCAACAGCTTTCTTAAGGTGCATTGTGATGGTGTTACCTGCGCAGGTAACTGCCTTGTCATAGAGATCTTGTCCAGTCTTCTTGTAAGGGCCTGCGTAAGCAGAAACGCCCTTGGCATCAGCTGGGATATCTAGAAGTTGTAGCGCATAGGTTGGTCCATCAAGGATTACATCAGTTGCAAAGATGCGAGAAATACCGTACTTAACATCTTCGCAAGTAAGGTCAGTTCCATCAGACCACTTGATGCCACTCTTTAGCGTCCAAGACCAAGTCTTTCCACCATCAGTTGCAGTACCAATGTCGGTTGCAAGATCTGGCACAAGCTTTGAAGAGTCCTTGCCAGCAACTGGGTTATAGCTAACCAAGGTGCGGTATAGATATGTATTTAGAAATGCGATGTCTTCACCGGTGTAAACACGTTGTGGGTCAAGGTGGTTTAGTTGTTGGGCGTTGGTTATGTAGTAAATGGTTCCGGACTTATTTCCGGCCTTACTTGAAACAACGAAAGCGCCCGCAGCGATAACAACAATTGCGGCAACAATTGCAATTACCTTATTGCGAGAACCCCCAGCTTTGATTTCAGCCATTTGTATCCTCATCTATCGATATGGCGGCCATTTGGCCACACTATTGGAAGAGATACTAGGTCTTATCTAAGGAAAAATTAAGGGATTTTTGATACTTGTTTTTGCTTATCCGGGGTTAAGCCAGTGGGTTACCGATCAGATTTAGGGTCAAGAGCATCACGCAAACCATCACCAAGAAGGTTTAATGAAAGGACAACAATAATTACCATTCCGGCAGGTATCGCCAAATAGGTGGGATCGCGTTGCCAGAAGGATGAAGCATCGTTTAGGACAAGACCCCAAGTTGAACTTGGAGCTTGCACGCCAACACCAAGGAAAGAGAAGACTGCCTCTGCGGCTAAATAACCTGGCAGTGAAATAGATAAGTAAATAATGGCAAGTGGCCAAAGGTTTGGCAGAAGTTCTTTAAAGATAATTCTTTTTCTAGATGCGCCCAACGCACTTGCCGCCAGAACAAATTCTCGCTCGCGCAAGCTCAAAACTTGCGAACGAACCACGCGATAGAAACCGGGCCAACTAAATACAGTAAGGATTAAAACCATTACAACAATTCGAGCCCCGTTGTCCTTAGCAATTCCCAATGCCTCAACACGCATTGTTAAGGGAACGCTAAGAGCTACGAACATAAAGGTGGTTGGGAAGGAAAGAAGAAAATCAGCGATTCGACCAAGAATTGAATCCACTGCCCCACCCATATATGCCGCAGAAATTCCTAGCACCAGGCCGATCCCAACATAAGTAACTGATGTAATAATTGCAATTGAAAACGAGATTCGAGAACCATAAAGAAGCAATGCCATCAAATCTCGCCCAGCCCCCGGTTCGATGCCAAAAGGATGGGACCAGCTAATTCCACCAAAGCCACCCTTTGGTTGGCCATCTATTAATTGATCAAGGTAGAGCTTTGTGTTGTCAACATGAAATAGTCCAGTGATCACCGGGGCAAGAAAAGCAATAACAACGAAAAATAAAGCCACTCCTGCTGAAACTAATGCGACTTTGTTTCGCTTTAGGCGCATCCATGCGATTTGGCGGGGACTTCGCTGCGCCAACTCTCCATCGCTAAGTTTTATGGTCGCACTCATAGGGTAGATAATAGCCATATGAGTGAGTTTGGCTTCAAGGTTGAAAAAGATTTATCTGGCGCCAAAGGGCGCGCAGGTGTAATCACGACCCCGCATGGCCAAATTCAAACTCCCGCTTTTATCCCAGTTGGAACTAAAGCCACTGTCAAAGCTGTGCTGCCAGAATCAATGAAAGAGTTAAGTGCCCAAGCAATCTTGTCTAATGCCTATCACCTCTATCTCCAACCCGGCCCTGATCTAATTGATGAAGCCGGTGGCCTCGGGAAATTTATGAATTGGTCTGGTCCCACATATACCGATAGCGGCGGCTTTCAAGTTCTTTCCCTTGGGGTTGGGTTTAAGAAAGTAATTGCCATGGATGAGCAAACCTTTAGATCCGATGAGGTTATTGCTGATAAGAAAGAACGACTTGCTCATGTGGATGATGATGGCGTTACTTTTAAATCGCACTTAGATGGCTCGATGCATCGATTTACTCCAGAGATTTCCATGCAAGTTCAGCACCAATTAGGCGCCGACATAATCTTTGCTTTTGATGAATGCACTACTTTGCACAACACCCGTAAGTATCAAGAGAAATCACTTGAGCGAACACGCCTCTGGGCCAAGCGTTGCTTAAAAGAACATGGGCGTCTTACTCGGGAGCGAGTTGGTAAGCCATACCAAGCTCTTTGGGGTGTTTTGCAGGGTGCCCAATATGAAGATTTGCGGAGAAAAGCTGCACGCGATTTATCAGGCCTAAATGAAGATGGAATCACTTTTGATGGCTTTGGTTTGGGCGGGGCGCTAGATAAAGAAAACCTTGGAACAATTGTTGGCTGGATGGCAGATGAGTTGCCCAGAGATAAACCCCGGCACCTACTTGGTATCGGTGAGCCAGATGATCTCTT
>CAIJOE010000061.1 GCA_903822245.1 uncultured Actinomycetes bacterium | reverse complement strand
TCTACGAGCCAGAGTAGAAAATCGCCCACATGTGATTGCCAAAACTTTCGATAAAATTTGTGACGTATTGACTCATCTTGGATATATAGAGGGCGAGAAACCACTAGAACAAGGAAAGATTCTCGCAAAAATTTATGCAGAATCGGATCTATTATTGACTGAATCGATACGACGCGGGGTCTTTGAATCGCTGAGTGCACCAGAACTCTTATCCGTAGCATCAGCGATGATTTACGAAAGTCGTAGCGCCGAAAATTACGCTCCCAAGATGCCTCATCAGAACGTGGCAAATGCCCTTGCACAAGTTGCGAAGATTTGGGTACAGCTAGAAGATGTCGAAAATCAATTCGATGTCAAAACACAGAGAGAACCAGACTTTGGATTTTGCTACGCGGCTTATCGATGGGCTAATGGACACTCGCTCAGCAACGTTCTAAAAGGGACCGACATGACCGTAGGCGACTTCGTGCGCAGCATAAAACAATTGATGGATCTTCTCACTCAAATTGGCGGTGCAGAAGAGTCACTGCGTCCGGTTTGTAAAGAGGGAGTCAAACGTTTGGATAGAGGCGTGATCTCATATATGTTGAGTGAACTATGACGTTAATGCTTCTCGATAGCGCATCCCTTTGGTATCGCGCTTACTACGGAATGCCAGATACTTTGTTATCGCCATCTGGGATGCCAGTTAATGCCATTAGAGGCTACCTGGATATGACGGCGCGACTTATAGGAATGTATTCGCCTAATCGAATAGTTGCTTGCATAGAAGGCGATTGGCGCCCCTCTTGGCGAGTTGAACTTTTTCCAGATTACAAAGCCAATCGCTTAGAAGAAGAAGGCGACACAGAAGAAGAGCCAGAAACTCTCACTCCTCAAATCCCAGTACTTCTAGATCTATTAGATGCATTCGGAATTCCAATGCTGGGTGTTGATGATTACGAGGCAGATGATGTCATGGCAACTTTTTCTATCCGCGAAAAGGGGCCAATACGTGTCGTGACGGGGGATAGGGACCTCTTCCAATTAGTTGATGATAAACGCGATGTCAAAGTTGTATACCTTGCTCGAGGAATATCTCAACATGATCTCGTAGATATCAAATGGGTTGCCGATAAATATGGAATACCAGGGGACAGGTACGCACTCTTTGCCATGTTTAGAGGAGATCCTTCCGACGGATTACCTGGAGTAAGAGGTATCGGCGAAAAGGGTGCGGCCCTTATTGCAAACAATTTTGCAACGGTATCTGAGGTGCAAAAAGCCGCTAAAGATGGACATCAGGTACTTTCTGCAAGCTTGGCCAAGAAGATTATCGATGGAGCTGATTACCTAAAGATAGCTCCAACGCTTGTGCATTGTGCAATAGATGTAGCGATTCCAGAAATGGATATCAAGATGCCTACAAAGCCGCAAGATTTATCGGAAATTTATCGATTTAAGGAAGAATATGGATTAGGAGCTAGCGTCGATAGATTAATATCGGCGTTAGGATGGTAGAAAGGGAATTCTATGCGCGCTGTAATTCTCATCCCCACCTACAACGAGTCAATATCAATTGTAGAACTTCTAGAAAAACTTGCGAAGTTTCATGAAAAATATTCCTTCGATGTACTTGTAATCGATGATAATTCACCAGATCGAACTGCAGATATTGTCGATTCTCTAAATAACTCATGGGTGCAAATACTGCGCAGACCTGGAAAAGCAGGTCTTGGCGCCGCATATCGCGCCGGGTTTGAACATGTATTGGCCACAAATACTTACACTCATGTAGTTACGATGGATGCGGACGGCTCTCACAGAGTCGAAGATTTGCCAGCCATGTTTAGCGCAGCAGAAACGGCCGAGGATTCAAAGAAATGTATCGTTTTAGGTACTCGCTGGATGCCAGGCGGTAGCGTTGTAAACTGGCCAAAGAGTAGACAATTACTCTCTAGAGCCGGAACTCAATATGCACGAATAGCGCTAGGCATCCCACTGAATGATCTAACGGGTGGTTTTCGAATATATAGCGTTGGCTTACTCGAATCGCTCAATCTGAAATCAATGACTGCAACAGGATATTGTTTTCAAATTGAAATGGCGATGGCTAGTGAATTATCTGGCGCATGTATGTGCCAAGTTCCAATCACCTTTGTGGAGCGAGTTAATGGAGTTTCCAAGATGAGTAATGCGATAGTTATTGAAGCTTTGTGGCAGACCACGCTCTGGGGCCTGACTCGTAGGCTTAGACCTAACGCCGATAAGTTACATTATGTAAAGTAAATCAGAATGAGTTAGGCGAAGGTCTCAATCGGTGGGCATGAGCAGACTAGGTTCCTATCCCCGAATGCGCCATCTATGCGACCTGTGGTTGGCCAATATTTACCCTTCATGCCGATCAATTCGCCAGGAATAAGGCCTGTGAAGGTCGCTGGAAACGCTGCACGTTCACGACTATAAGAATGTTCCCAATGACTCGATGCAATCGCTCCTATCGTATGAGGTGCATTTCGAAGCGGTGAATCATCTACCGTCATCTTGCCTTCGATGATCTCATCTATCTCATATTTGATAGCAATCATCGCATCTATGAAGCGGTTCATCTCAAGAATATCTTCCGACTCAGTGGGCTCAATCATCAAAGTACCAGCTACCGGAAATGACATCGTTGGTGCATGGAAACCAAAGTCCATTAGGCGTTTTGCGATGTCATCCACTGTTACACCACTCTCCTTGGTGATCTCGCGTAAATCCAGAATGCACTCATGGGCAATGAGGTTCTTATTGCCTGTATAAAGAATCGGGAAGTACTTCTTAAGGCGATGCGCCATGTAGTTTGCGTTAAGTATTGCAACTTCTGTTGCGTGAGTAAGTCCTGCTCCCCCCATGAGACGTATATAGGCCCACGAAATCGGCAGAATACTTGCTGATCCATATGGCGCAGCCGAAATCGGACCTGGACCAGTTGCAGGTCCTGCAAGGACATCAAGTGGATGGTTTGGCAAAAATGGCGCTAGATGTGCTCGTGAAATAACCGGACCAACTCCCGGTCCCCCACCACCATGGGGAATGCAAAATGTCTTGTGCAAATTTAGGTGCGAAACATCTGCGCCAAATTTCCCTGGTTGCGCCAATCCAACCAATGCATTCAGATTCGCACCATCTACATAAACTTGGCCACCGGCTTCATGGACCAATCCACAGATTTCAGTAATGGCAGATTCAAAAACACCATGCGTAGAGGGATAAGTAACCATCAAGGCAGCAAGAGAATCCTTATGGGCG
>CAIJOE010000060.1 GCA_903822245.1 uncultured Actinomycetes bacterium | reverse complement strand
GGTATTGTCGAATAGTTGGTATGTCTGTGACTGAGGAAATGACTGAGGAGGATAAGCCGCGCGCTTTCTATACTGCCTCGGCCCCTAAGCGCCTAATAGTTTTAGGAGCGGGATCGTTCTTTCACTTTGTTCTGGGTTTCTTAATTTTGGTGTTATTACTTGGTGGCGTTGGAACAGTTTCAGTTACCAATAAAGTCGGTGAAGTTGCGCCTTGTATTTTGCAGTCAACTAGTGGGGCCAGCTCAACGACTTGTGATGCAAACGCTATGGCCTCGCCAGCAAAGATTGCTGGGATACAAGCCGGCGATGAAATTAAAGCTATTAATGGCAAGCGCATTTCACTGTGGAGTGATGCGGTCAGAATAATTCGAGCATCTGCAAATAAAGAGATTAAAATATCGGTCCGTCGTGGGTCACAAAATCTTGATTTTAATCTCACCCCTGAGGCTAGAGTCTTAGACGGAAAGAAGATTGGTGTTATTGGCGTAGTAAATAAGATTGGCACCCAAAGACTTTCACCGATTAAGACAGTTTCTGAAAGTACTCGAATCACTTGGGAGCTAATGAAGCAAAGTGTTACCTCACTTATCTCACTACCGGCAAAGATTCCTGAATTAGTTCAACAAACATTCGGTGGAAAGAAAAGAGATTCTTCTGGCCTAGTTGGCGTGGTTGGAGTTGCGCGAGTTAGCGCCCAAAATGCCAGCGATCCAAAGCTTGGCACAACTCAGAAGATTTCTACCTTTATGGTGATTATTGCCAGCCTTAATATATTTGTCGGTATTTTTAATCTCCTGCCATTGCTCCCATTAGATGGTGGTCACATGCTTATAGCCGTTATAGATGGATATCGAAGGTGGAATGCTCGTAGAAAAGGATGCCATATGCCTGCGGCATTTGATTTAGAGAGACTCATGCCACTAACCGTTACGGTATTTGCCCTTTTGGCCGCGCTTTCGCTTCTTCTTTTAGCGGCAGACATATTCAATCCAATAAACCTCAATCAATAATCTAGAATGCAACCATGGTAAATCTCGGAATGCCCGCCGCCCCACCTCCAACTCTTGCGCCGAGGCGCAAGAGTAAGCAGCTTAAAGTTGGATCGGTATTAGTTGGCGGCGATGCTCCGGTAAGCGTGCAGTCAATGTGCACGACTCTAACCTCTGATGTAAATGCAACGCTTCAGCAAATTGCCGAGTTAACTGCATCTGGTTGTCAGATTGTTCGTGTTGCAGTTCCAAGTCAAGATGATGCAGATGCACTTTCGCAAATTGCAAAGAAATCCCAAATTCCAGTAATTGCTGATATTCACTTCCAGCCAAAATATATCTTTGCTGCAATCGATGCTGGCTGCGCTGCAGTTCGAGTAAACCCTGGAAACATTAAGCAATTCGATGACAAGGTCAAAGAAGTTGCTAAAGCTGCTGGCGATGCTGGTATCCCAATTCGAATTGGTGTTAATGCTGGTTCACTAGATCCACGCCTTCTTGCTAAGTACGGAAAGGCCACACCAGAAGCTCTTGCCGAATCAGCCCTTTGGGAAGCATCACTTTTTGAAGAGCATGGATTTTCCGATATAAAGATTTCGGTAAAGCATCACGACCCAGTAACTATGGTTCAGGCGTATCGTCTTTTGGCTTCAAAGTGTGACTATCCATTGCACTTAGGTGTTACAGAAGCTGGTCCAATCTTCCAAGGAACAATTAAGTCCGCGACAGCTTTTGGAGTCTTGCTCGCTGAGGGAATTGGCGACACTATTCGAGTTTCTCTTTCAGCGCCACCAGTTGAAGAAGTAAAAGTTGGAATTTCAATTTTGGAATCTTTAAATCTACGTCAACGTAAATTAGAGATTGTTTCTTGCCCATCTTGTGGCCGCGCCCAAGTAGATGTTTATACTTTGGCTGAAAAAGTTCAGGCTGGATTACAGGGAATGACGGTCCCACTTCGCGTTGCGGTAATGGGTTGCGTTGTTAATGGACCTGGTGAAGCTCGCGAGGCAGATCTAGGCGTGGCATCTGGAAACGGAAAAGGCCAAATATTTGTTAAGGGCGAAGTTATAAAAACTGTCCCAGAGAGCCAAATTGTCGAAACTCTTATCGAAGAAGCGATGCGTTTGGCTGATGAGATGGAGGCCGCTGGTGTTGAGAGCGGAACTCCAACGGTAACAACCAAATAATTAGATAAGGTACACACATGTTAAAGATGTCTACCTTATTGCTGCGCACCCTTCGGGATGACCCTGCAGATGCCGAGGTAGCTAGCCACCGATTATTAGTTCGCGCTGGGTATGTTCGCCGAATCGCTGCCGGAATCTATTCCTGGTTACCACTTGGTTACATCACATACCGAAATATTGAGCGAATTGTCCGCGAAGAAATGGATGCCGCTGGCTTTCAGGAAGTTCACTTCCCAGCTATGTTGCCAAAAGAGCCTTACGAAAAAACTAATCGCTGGGAAGAATATGGTGATGATCTTTTTAGACTCCAAGATCGACGCAAGAATGATTACTTACTAGGACCTACCCATGAAGAAATGTTCACCTTGATGGTTAAAGGTGAATATTCCTCTTATAAAGATTTGCCACTTTCGATCTATCAAATTCAAACTAAATTCCGCGATGAGACTAGACCGCGCTCAGGAATTATCCGTGGACGTGAATTTGTGATGAAGGATTCATATTCATTTGATTTAGATGATGAAGGCTTAGCAATTTCTTATGAAAAGCACCGTGCTGCATACATAAAGACATTTACCCGTCTTGGCCTGAAGTTCAATATTGTTTCAGCAGTTTCTGGCGCTATGGGTGGATCTCGCTCTGAAGAATTCTTAGCTCCTTGTAGTACTGGTGAAGATACTTATGTCCTTTGCGAGAAGTGTGGCTACGCTGCAAACGTTGAGGCTATGGTTACAAAGGTTGCACCATATTCAGGTTCACCTGCCGGCTCCCCAGAAATTTTTGATTCACCTAATACGCCAACAATTGATACTTTGGTAGAGCTACTAAATACAAAGTTTGGTCCTGGCCACAAAGGCAGTGACACTCTTAAGAATGTAATGCTGATGGCCGATACGAAAGCAATTTCAGTATTAGTTCCAGGTGATCGTGAAGTTGATTTAAAACGCCTGCAAGCAAATCTTCCTGGCGTTAAAGAGATTCGAGTATTTGAAGATGCTGACTTTGCAAAGTTTCCAGGATTAGTTAAGGGATATATCGGGCCACAAGATGCCAAGAAAAACGGCATCGAGGTTCTTGCTGATCCTAGAATTGTTCCGGGATCACATTGGGTTACTGGCGCAAATACTAAAGATAAGCACGTTAGATTCTTAACCAATGGTCGTGACTTTGAAGTAGATCGATATATCGAAGCTGCCGAAGTTCGCGCTGGTGATACTTGTCCAGAATGTACTACTCCCGTAATTATTGATCGCGCGATTGAAATTGGTCATATTTTTCAATTAGGTCGTAAGTATGCACAGGCACTTGATTTGACTGTGCTTGATAAAGATGGAAAATCACGCGTTGTAACCATGGGTTCTTATGGAATTGGAGTTTCAAGAGCAGTTGCGGCAATTGCAGAACAAACTCATGATGAGATCGGTCTTTCTTGGCCACGTGAGGTTGCTCCAGCTGATGTTCATATTATTGCCACCGGCAAGGAAGATGAAGTATTTAAAACTGCCCAAACACTGGCCGAGGATCTAGAGGAGAAGGGCCTTCGAATCATGTTTGATGATCGCAGGGACCCAAGTGCTGGTGTGAAGTTCAAAGATTCAGAGCTAATAGGTATCCCATACATCGTGGTGGTTGGTAAAGCTCTTGCAGAAGGCAAAGTTGAATTTCGCGTTCGAAAGAGTGGCGAAAAGCAAGAAATTGAGTTACTAAAAGCTGTGACTGAAATTTATAACGCGGTAACTAAGAATTAATTAGATGGGGATCCAGACTTGGCTCTTCCTCGCTCTTGCTTCTGGCTTCGCTGGTTTTGTTGATGCTGTAGCAGGTGGTGGTGGGCTAGTTCAACTTCCCGCTTTATTGATTGGGTTATCAGATAAACCAATTCCACTAATTCTTGGCACTAATAAAGTTCCGTCAATCTTTGGCACAAGTTCTGCCGCTGTTTCATACTTCAAGAAAGTAAGGCCAGATCTTCGCCTTACTTCTTATATGGCGATTCCAGCCTTTATTGGTTCAGCTTCTGGAGCTCGACTCGCGGCATCTTTTCCTAAAGAGATCTTTCGCCCGCTAATTGTTGTTCTATTGATTTGTGTTGCTCTCTACACCTGGAAGAAACCAGAGCTCGGGATGAATGAGCGCCTGCGCTTTAGCGAAAAGAAGCGGCACTTAATTGTCGCTGGACTTGGGCTAACGATTGGTTTTTACGATGGAATCTTTGGTCCTGGAACTGGAACTTTCTTAGTATTTCTATTGGTTGGTTTAGTTGGCTACGCCTTTCTAAAAGCCTCAGCCACGGCAAAGTTAGTAAATATTTCAACAAATTTTGGTGCAATTCTCTCGTTTCAGTTCACCGGCCATATCTGGTGGCGCCTTGGTTTGATTTTGGCTCTGGCAAATGTGACTGGAGCCATTATTGGTTCTCGCCTTGCCATCCGCGGGGGATCGCCCTTGGTTCGAAAAGTCTTCTTACTTGTGACGACAATTCTGATTGCAAAAGTGGGTTATGATTGGCTTGCTCGATAAAAACTAAATATAGAAAGGCCAAAAATGCCGATTGATAAAGTTAAAGAAGAGGTTGCGGCTGCCATTGCCCCGATTATCCAAGCAACCGGAAATTACTTAGAAGATATTACAATTCAAAGTGCGGGAAAACGCCGCATGATTACAGTCATTGTCGATAGTGATACCCACTTAAATCTTGATCAAGTAACTGTAGTCACCAAGGAAATTTCGGAAGTCATTGAGAATTTGACCGCGCTAGGAGAGATCCCCTTCACTCTTGAAGTTACTTCACCGGGCGTGGATCGTCCGCTTACTTTGCCTAGACATTGGGCAAAGAATTTGGGGCGCTTAGTTAAGGCATCACTAAATGATGGCGGCGAAGTTAAGGGACGCATTGGCCAAAGCACACAGGTGTCGGTCGTAATTGATGAGGCAACAATTTCCTATGCAGATATTAAGAAAGCTGTTTTGGAAGTTGAATTTAAATGAGCGTAGATGTTGAAGCTCTAATTGCGCTGACAATTGAACGTCAGATTCCACTTGAGAAAATGATTAGCTTTATTGAAAATGCTGTAACCGAAGGTTACCGCGAGCTTCCAGAAGCTAAGGCTCAAGGTCGCGCAGTTCTAAATCGCGATACTGGCGAGATCGCAATTCATGTTCCGCTTTTCGATGAAGAGGGTATTTATTCTGAAACTATTGTCGATGAGCCAGAGGGATTTGATCGAACTATAAAATCAATTGTTCGTAAGGAAATTAAGCAGCGAATGCGTGCCCAAAATGACGCGGGCATTGTTGAGGAATTCTCAGCAAATGTTGGTGATGTTATCTCTGGAATTATTCAGCAGGGTCGCGACGCTGAAATGGTATATGTCGATTTAGGCAAAGTTGAGGGAATCATTCCACCGACTGAACAAATTGCTGGTGAAAGCTATGTGCACGGACAACGCATTAAGGCTTTTGTAGTTGAAGTAAAGCAAGGCTTGAAGGGACCAGAAGTTATTCTTTCTAGATCCCATCCACTGCTAGTCAAGCAATTATTTACTTTAGAAGTTCCAGAACTTAAAGATCATGTTGTTGAAATAGTTGGAATTGCTCGCGAAGCTGGCCATCGCACTAAAGTTTCAGTTCGCTCAAATCGCGCTGGAGTAAGTCCAAAGGGCGCTTTAATTGGGCCAGTTGGTGCTAGAGCTAAAGCAGTAATGGATGAATTAAATGGCGAGAAGATAGACATAGTTGATTTCTCAGAAAATCCGGCAGTTTATGTGGCAAATGCTTTGGCACCAGCCCGAGTAACTAGTTGTGAAGTAGTTGATCTAGAAACTAAGTCCGCAAAAGTTATTGTTCCTGATTATCAACTTTCACTTGCAATCGGAAAAGATGGGCAAAATGCCAGGTTGGCCGCGCGCTTAACTGGTTGGCGAATTGATATCCACCCAGATAACCCCGTTGAACGCATCGCTAAACCCAAGCCGATTACGCCTGACGAAGAGCTTGAATTAGAGCCCTCGCAGGAGATGGAGTAGTCTTTGCCCATCAGTTGTAGTCAGTGGTAGACAGTTTGTAAGCGGGGATATGTAAATGCCGATTCCGATTCGGAGCTGCATCGCATGTCGCAAGGCAACAAATTGGCGTGAACTACTACGAGTGGTCGAGGTTTTGGGTCAGGTAACACCAGATCCAGATCGTCGCAAAGGTGGTCGTGGGGCTTGGTTGCGTCGGGAATGTCTCGAAACAGCAAAGCAACGCAAATCCTTCCAGCGGGCCTTTAGAACAGATGCGAATCTATCTATTGATTTGTTGGAGAAGTATCTAGAAGAATTGCACTAATTAAGCACCGTGCTTAATTATTTAGAAGGAGCGAAAGCTATGTCTAAAAAGGTTACAAAGTAATCATGAGCGCCCAACGCTCATGAGTAAGTCATCTATTTAGGCTCCAACTACTAAACGTGGGGGCCTCCTAAGAGCAAGACAGGAAGGCAACTGTGGCAAAGGTCCGCGTTTACGAATTAGCAAAAGAGATCGGTTTAGAGAGCAAAGAGCTCCTCGCTAAGTTACAAGAAGTCGGCGAGTTCGTCCGATCAGCATCATCAACTGTTGAAGCACCTGTTGTGCGAAAGTTGATGGAGAAATTCCCAGAATTAGAAGCAGCCAAAGTAGCTGCCGCTGAGCCAAAGCCAGCAAAGAAGGCAGCAGCTAAAAAGACTGCGGCCAAAAAGACTGTCGCTCCCAGCGCTGAAGAAATTGAAGCAGCACTTGCTCAGCTTCCAGAAGGTACTCGCGAACAATTAGCTAAGGCACAAGAAACTAAAGAAGCAATTGCAGCAATTGAAGTTCCAGTAGCGCCAGTAACTCCAGTAGCACCAGCATCAGATCTTCCAAAGCCGCCGGCGCCACGTCCGGCTGGAAATAATCCATTTGGATCTGGCACACCAGCAATGCCACGGCCACCACGCGCCGGAAATAATCCATTTGGCGGAACTAGCAGTGCAATGCCACGGCCAGCATCACCACGACCACTTCGCCCTGGTGAGCGTCCACCAATGTCAGGTGCAAGACCAGGTTCTGTTCGTCCAGGTTTTGCTGCACGACCACAAACTTCTCGTCCAACTGGCGCACCAACAACTGGCGCACCAGGCTCACGTCCAACTGGTGCACCTGGAAGTTCTCCGTATCGCACACCAACAACAGGTGGCGCACCTGGAGCTCCAGCAAATGCCGGTGGAAATACATTTGGCGCTAAAGGTGGCGGACGTCATCAAAGAGGTGGCGCAGCAGGAGCATTTGGTAAGCAAGGTGGCAAATCACGTAAGTCACACAAGAGTAAGAAAGCTCTACGTGAAGAGTTCGACAATATGGCGGCGCCATCACTTGGCGGCGCAGTTATTCCCCACGGTGATGGAAAGACCACAATTAGATTACGTCGCGGTGCAACACTTATGGACTTTGCCGAGAAGATCGGTGGCGATCCAGCAGCGTTAGTTTCAGCCCTATTCCACTTAGGTGAAATGGTTACGGCAACTCAATCTGTTGATGAAGATACCTTCACACTTCTAGGCGGAGAACTCGGATATCAAATCCAAGTTGTTAGCCCAGAAGATGAAGATCGCGAACTACTACAAGAGTTTGATATCAACCTTGATCAAGAGCTTGCAGATATTGATGAGGCTGATTTAGTTGTGCGCTCGCCAATTGTCACTGTTATGGGTCACGTTGACCACGGTAAGACCAGTCTTTTGGATGCTGTTCGAAAGACCGAAGCAGCTCGTGGTGAAGCCGGCGGCATTACCCAGCACATTGGTGCCTACCAAATTCATCATGATCACAATGGTCAAAATCGCGCGATTACCTTTATTGATACACCTGGTCACGAAGCTTTCACCGCTATGCGTGCTCGTGGTGCAAAGGTAACTGACATCGCAGTACTAGTGGTCGCGGCAGATGATGGCGTTATGCCACAAACAATTGAGGCGTTAAACCACGCTCAAGCAGCCGATGTTCCAATCGTTGTTGCCGTGAACAAGATTGATAAAGAGGGTGCAAACCCAGACAAGATTCGCCAACAGTTGACCGAGTACAACTTGGTTGCTGAGGAGTATGGCGGTGACACTATGTTCATCAACGTATCCGCCAAATCAGGCGCTGGTATCGATGAGTTAATTGATGCAATCTTGCTCGTTGCAGATGCCGCAATTGATTTACGTGCGATTGCAGATGATGTCGCTCGTGGTGTTGCAATTGAAGCCAACCTTGATAAGGGTCGTGGACCAGTAGCTACAGTTCTAGTTCAACGTGGAACTCTTCGCGTTGGAGATGCAATTGTTGCCGGTGGCGCTTATGGACGTGTTCGTGCGATGTTAGATGAGAATGGAAATGCGGTTGAAGAAGCCGGTCCATCTCGTCCCGTACAGGTCCTTGGTTTTACATCAGTACCTGGAGCGGGCGACACATTTATGGTTGCTGAAGATGATAGAACTGCTCGTCAGATTGCCGAAAAGCGTCAACTAGCAATGCGTAATGCACTGCTTGCTAAAGCTCGCAAAAAGGTTTCACTTGAAGACTTCATGGAGCAATCAAAGATTTCTACCCTTAATCTCATTATCAAGGGTGACGTTTCTGGTTCTGTTGAAGCCCTTGAGGATGCACTCATGCAACTAGACGTTGGTACCGATGTTGATCTTCGAGTTATTCACCGTGGAGTTGGAGCTATTACAAAGGGCGATGTGACCTTGGCTTCTGCATCGACTGCGGTAATTATCGGCTTCAACGTTAAGCCAGAACCACAAACTGCACAGTTTGCAGATGCTGAAGGCGTTGAAATTCGTTTCTACACCGTCATCTATAACGCAATTGAAGAGATTGAAGCTTCACTCAAGGGCTTGCTAAAGCCAGAGTATGAAGAAGTTGTTCTCGGTAATGCCGAAGTTCGCGATATCTTCCGTTCAAGCAAGTTTGGAAATATTTCTGGTTGCCTTGTGCAAGACGGATTTATTCGCCGAAATGCCTTGGCCAGAACTCTTCGTGGTGGCGTAATCGTTGGAGAGAATCTAAAGGTTGATTCCCTTCGTCGATTTAAGGATGATGCAACTGAAGTTAAGGATGGTTTTGAGTGCGGTATTGGCCTCGGATCATTTAAGGACATTCAAGTTGGCGACATCATTCAGACATATGAGATGCGAGAGAAGAAGCGCGCATAACTCATGGCATCAAATAGAGCGCTAAAGGTCGCAGATCGAATAAAAGAGATTATTGCCCAAGCCCTAGAGTTGCGGGTAAAAGATCCGCGACTTGGTTTTGTGACAATCACTGATGTTCGCGTTACTGGTGATCTCCAGCAAGCTTCAATTTTCTACACTGTTCTAGGTGAAGAATCTGAACGTGAAGCAACTGGCATCGCCTTGAATTCTGCCCGTGGAATGTTGCGATCTGAGGTTGGTAGGACTCTTGGCCTTCGAATCACACCAACACTGGAATTTTTCCAGGATGGATTGCAAGAAAGCGCTGCTGCGATGAATGACCTAATGTTTGAAGTTGCGCGGAAGGATGCTGAATTGGCAAAGGCTAGAGAAGGTGCAAAACCAGCAGGCGAGGCTGATCCATACAAGCATCGCGATGAAGAACCAGCGAACTAAGAAATAATTTAAGTAATTATATGAATGGCTTTTTGCTGGTTGATAAAGCCGCAGGCATGACCAGCCACGATGTAGTAGCCAAGGCACGTAAGAAACTTGGAACTAAGAAAGTTGGCCATGCGGGCACATTAGATCCAATGGCGACAGGGGTTCTAGTTTTGGGCGTCGGAAGTGCTACAAAGTTACTTCAGTATGTAGTTGATGGAACAAAACGTTATGAAGCAACAATTCGGCTAGGGCAAAGCACACACACCGATGATCGCGAAGGTGATGTAATCAGCACGAGTGATGCTTCAGAAATTAGTGATGAGGCAATAAGTAACAAACTTTCAAACTTTGTTGGAAAGATCATGCAGCGTCCGAGTTCTGTTTCGGCAATCAAGATTGATGGCAAGGCAGCCCATCAACGTATTCGAGATGGGGAAGTTGTAGATCTACCTGAG